>CAIYSH010000073.1 GCA_903928755.1 uncultured Alphaproteobacteria bacterium
ATGGTTGCTTCCCTGTTGAGCAGAACCTTGCAGCTCAGTTAAGTCCCGCGAAAGACGCAAGGAATCGTCGCATGCTGTGACGAACCTGGCCCCTATCGGCGCAAGCTGACACCGGTGCCATCATGTATCCTGTGTCCTGAGATGGATGCAGGACATGGACCAGGTGGATGGAATGACGCAAGCAGACCCGCCAAGCATTGGGCCAAAAAAAGAAGGCGGAGCAATCTATTTGCAACCGCCTTCAATGTCGTTCGCTAACCCGAAACCATCCGTTTCAGGGCAGATAAGTGCGGCGGTCTCGACGTCCTAGACCGGACTGATGCTGCCCCAGTTCGTCACCAAGGGTGAGATGCCGCCCCAGTTCGTCGCGGTCGGTGATGTCAACACCGGATTTAGGCTGCCCCAGTTCGTAGCAAGAGGGGAGATACCACCCCAGTTCGTAGCAAGAGGGGAGATACCACCCCAGTTCGTCGACGCTTCACCAGCGTTTGCAGCGCCCGCCAGGGCGGAGACGGCTGCAAATGCGGCGCAGGCGGCGATCGTCTTCAAAGTCGATTTGCCCATAGTCATGCTCCCTAGAAGTTGCCAACCCGAGGAACCAGTTTCGCTCGGTGGGCGATTTCCATGGCCGATACTAGTGGCCGGGAAACATTAGAGTCAATTCCTGGTAACCCTGTTTTTTCAACCTATGGAAACTATCTGAAGTAACCATATCGGTAAACCATGTCTGTTCAGAAACATGAATCCAGCGCGAACGGCAAGGTCCAGGAACCTGTCTGCCAGAGCATTAACCATACAAGCTGATGTATCCAATGATTTTACAGGGCTGTGGTCTTTATCGGCACTGACGGTATAGTCCTGTATCCAGGCCTGAAAATTCCCTCCGGACCCGGCAGACCTTAACCGGAAGCTGACCCTTGGCCGCAGGCCTGTTAATCTTCATGAATCGAAAAAACGGCGAAAATCCGCCTTGTGGCAGGCAGATTCCACGAACATCGCCGATCCAGACGGCTGCCCCGGGCACATCCCTGCCGGGAAGATGATGATGATCTTGCCAAGGCGACTGCATCGCAGTCTAGTGGCATCCCCAATGCCGCTTTCCCCTGTGAGGTGATTCATGATCCGCTTTCTGCGCGTTGCCGCATCCGCCATCGGCCTGCTGGCCCTGTCCGCCACGGCCCAGGCCCAGGCTCCGACCGCCCAGCCCGCCGCACCGCCCGCCGCCCAGGCCTCGGTCCGCGAGGCCTGCATGTCCTCAATCATGAGTCTGTGCGCCGCACAGGCCACATCGGGCGACCGGGCGGGCATCCGCGCCTGCCTGATTGAAAACCTGGACAAGACCAGCCCGGAATGCCAGGCCGCAGTCAAGGCGGCCGCCCAGTCCGTCCAGCACTGATACTGATCTGGCCGACCGGCTCTGGTCTCCTGAGTCCCCTGAGGCGGTGTCGCCCCGGGGGATGGGGCGGCCGCTCCGGGCCGGACTGACATTGTCCCAAAGGGAAGGAAAACCATGAGCCAGCTGGTCAAGGTCAAGGATACAGGCCACGTCAGGACCATCACCCTGAACCGCGCTGACAAGAAGAATGCCCTGAGCACCGAGCTGGCCTGGGGGGTGATCGAGGCCGTGGATGCCGCGGCCAGGGAAGACAATGTCTGGGTGGTTGCCATTACCGGCAGTGGTGATGCCTTCTGTGCCGGACTGGATCTGGCCGGGGGCGAACGGTATTCCCCCCATTCGCCCCAGTTCACCCAGCTGGACGATGTGTCCTGGGTGGGAAATTTCCTGCTGGCCATCCGCAAGCGCTGCGACAAACCCGTGGTCGGCGGGATCAATGGCGTTGCCGTCGGCGCCGGGCTGGGCCTGGCCATGTCCACCGATGTGCGACTGGTGGCCCGCAGCGCCAGGCTGATGGCGGGCTATACCCGGATTGGCGGCTCTCCGGATGCCGGCCTGACCATCACCCTGCCCCAGGCCATGGGCTATGAACGGGCCATGCGCTTCATGATGGAGAACCGCACCGTGACCGGGGATGAGGCCGTCACCTGGGGCCTGGCCGGCGAGGCGGTAGACGACGACCGGTTTGCTGACCGGCTGGAGGAATATTGCCAGAGCCTGTGCGAATGGTCGCCGATCACCCTGCGGCTGCTGAAGCGCGGCATGGTGAAGTCCTATGAGACCACCGATCTGGAGACCCAGCTGAGATATGAGGTCTCGAACATCCGGATGGCCTTTGCCAGCGAGGATGCCCAGGAGGCCCGCAAGGCCTTCTTCGAAAAGCGCAAGCCGGTGTTCAAGGGCCGGTAGTCACGGTCAACCGGCAGAGACGGTCTCTGCGACACGGACCCCGGCCCATTTCTGAACCGCACCGATCAGGGCGGCCGGGGAAATGGGCTTGCCGATATGGTCATTCATCCCGGCCTCAAGGCTGGCCCGAAGGTGCTCTGGCAGCACATTGGCGCTGAGGGCGATGATCGGGGTCTGGCTGTTTTCAGACGCCAGGGCGCGGATGGCCCGGGCGGCGGCCAGACCGTCCATGCCCGGCATCTGCAGATCCATCAGGATGAGGGCATAGGGTCGCGTCATGGCTGCGGAAACGGCTGCGACCCCACTCTCAGCCTCTTCCACCGTCTGGCCGATCGCTTCCAGCAGGGCGCGGACCAGTTCCCGGTTTGTGTTGAGGTCATCCACCACCAGTATGCGGGACCTTGCAAAACCGGGGTCCTCCTGAGCCGCATCAAGGCCCTCCAGGGCCGTGCTTGTCTGGCCCTCCCGGGCCTGGGGCGCGGGCACCCACAACTCAAAGCGCGAGCCCTTGCCCAGCTCGGAGGTCACCGAGATTTCGCCCCCCAGCAGGGTTGTCAGCTGGCGGCAGATGGACAGGCCCAGCCCGGTTCCGCCATAACGCCGGGTAATGGACCCGTCGACCTGGGAGAAACGCTGGAACAGACGGCCGATCTTGTCTTCCGGAACCCCGACCCCGGTGTCGGTCACGGAGAGGGAAAGCCGCTCGGCGCGGTGATCATAGTCGACCGCGACGGTTACCGAACCGACTTCGGTAAACTTCAGGGCATTACTGACCAGATTATTGAACACCTGACGGAGCCGCGCACCGTCCACATGCAGACAGTCCGGACAGTCCGCGCCAAAGGTCAGGGTCAGGGAAAGCTTCTTGTCAGCTGCCTGACCGGCAAAGTTTTCCAGGGCGTCCTGCAACAGGGCGCGGATCCTGATGTCCTGGGGATCGATCTCGATCTGGCCGACCTCAAGCTTGGAGAAATCCAGGATGTCATTGACCACATCCAGCAGGGCGCGGCTGCTGCTGGCCACCCGCTTCGCATAGGTTGCCGCCGTTGCCGGCAGGTCAGACAGCCCCATCAGCAGGCTGGAAAATCCGATAATGCCGGTCAGGGGGGTGCGGACTTCATGGCTCATATTGGCCAGGAACTCGCTCTTGGCCTCTGCGGCGGCCTCAGCCCTCTGCTTGGCCTGGATCAGGTCCTCCTGCAGCTCGCGACGCAGGGTCACATCCCGGAAATTGGTCACGGCCGAGACCGGAAGGCCCTCATCATTGCGGATGACCGTGGGATATCCCTCCAGCCAGACCCAGTCCCCATCGGCGGTGCGGAACCGGAATTCCCCGTGCAGCACGCCATCCAGCTGGTTGTCTGCAAAGATTTCGGCAATCAGGGCCCCGCACTCGGCCTGATCATCGGGATGAAGGAACTCAAAGGCATGGCGGCCTTTGAGGTCATCCGGTGCAAAGCCAAGACGTCTGATGGACGGAGAGACATAGAGTATGCGCGCATCGGCACCGGCCCAGACCACAATGTCAGTGGTGTGGTCGGCAAGCAGGCGGAAGCGGGCCTCGCTTTCCTGAAGGGCGACCTGACGGTTGTGGGTCTCGGTGACATCGACCACGGCCCCCAGAAGGGCAACAGGCATGCCTTCGCCGCCGGGCTCGAAGATGAACCGCACGGAAACCTGGCGAAAGTCACCCGCCGGACGCCGGATGCGGGTTTCAAAAGACGCCTCCTGGCCTCCCTGCAGGGCTTCACCGACAAGATTCCAGATGCGCTGCTGGTCCGCAGGATCACAAAGGCCGAGAATGTCCCCGAGGCTGGGGGGCGCGGCCTGGGGATCAAAGCCATGGATGCGGTAGGCTCCCACAGACATGGTGAGTTTGAAGGTCGAACCATCCAGGCGCCAGTGCCCCATGCCGGAGATTTCCTCCGCCATCAGGGCCAGCCGGTTGGACTCTGCCATGGCGATGGCGCTTTGACTTGCCGCCTGCAGGGCAGCCTGTTCGCGGATCTGGCTCTGATGCAGCGACACCTGCACCCTGCGGAACACGATGTAGATCAGCAAAGGGCTGGCCATAAGGGTCACAAGGCTGGAATATTCCCGCGCCAGGGTCAGTCGATCTGCTTCCTTCAGCACCAGCAGTGCGACCGTCAGGATGAACGGGGTCAGACTGAACCAGAGCTGTCGCGGCGTACTGAAGTTTTCAATGATGGACTGGAAGGTCACCATACCGAAAAAGGCCACGGCAAGGGTCTGGGCCGGACCGCCCTGGCCGTAAAGGACATAGGCGGCAAGACCGTATCCGCAGGCCGTAAGCCACTGGGCACCCTGTTCCAGTCGCCTTATCCGAGATCGTTGAGCGATGCTTTCGAGTCCGAGCAGGGCGACCATGGCCAGGAACCAGAGACCGGTTGCCGCTATGCCGAAGAATGAGGTCGAGGCCGCAACCATCAAGGCCAGTACCAGCAGGCGGACCACCGGAAGAGGCCCCAGCTGCGAACGCACCAGGGTCCCGGAACCATCATCCTGAGGACTGACCCAGAGGCGCGACCTAGGCTCCGCCTTCATGCTTACCCTCTCGGACATTTGATCTGGAAAACTCCATCCGGCGCCAGTGGAGAGAGGCGCGACATGCGCCGTGAGTTCAACTCTGAATTTTAATAAATCAAGACTGTCGGGCGCTGAATCTCACGATTTTTGCCATTCGCAAACGGCAATTACTACAAACCTGGTTACGAGCAGGTTAGTCTGCGCCCAAGGAGAAGGCTCATGACCGCAGATGCACGCCCGATACAGGACCTTCAGGTCTCACTTGGACAGCAAAGGGTGATCAGCCATGAGCCCGGACGCGCGGCGATCGAATACCTGGCCGGCATGCACATGTGTCACTCCGGCGGGGTCGTGCAGGGCGGCTTCATCTGCGGGTGGATCGATGCCGCCATGGCCCATGCTGCCATGGCCGGAGGGGGCGACATGACCCCCATGTCCCTGGAACTCAAGGTCAGTTTCTTCGCGCCCGCCCGCCCGGGCCTGGTCGTCGCCGAAGGCTGGATCGAGCGGCGCGGGAAATCCACCTGCTTTGCCGAAGGGCGACTGCTGAATGCCGCCGGGGACGTCCTGGCCAAGGGGACCTCGACCATCCGGCTGATCCCCAGGGCCCAGGTCGAGGCCAGCGCCCGTCAGGCTGCGGCGCAGGCCCCCGGTCAGTAGCCGGTTCAGGGGATGAAGCGCAGGACCGAATCGTGGGGACCATGGGTCAGTGTTCCCCGGATCTGCCGGGCAAGGCTTTCTGCCAGCCACATGCCGAAGGTTTCGGGGGACAGGGCAGCGGGATCCGGCCCGGGCGAAACCTGAAGGGTATAAGCCGGGCCATCGCCTTCACGGGCAAGGGACAGGCCGATGTCAGCCCGTGACGTCCCGGGCACCCCATGACGGGCCGCCATGGCGACCAGTTCCAGAACCGCCAGGGCGAAGGCGGGCGCGGCACCTTCATTCAGGGTCAGGGGACAGGCTTCAAGGCGGAAGGCCAGGCCCTGACGCCGGTAACGGTCGCGCCAGACCTGGAGCATGCCGGCCAGATAGGCCTGGATATCGGCTACACCTTCGCCGGAAACATGGCGTTCCAGAACGCCCAGGTCGGCGATGATGTCGGCCATCCACAGCAGGCCTTCGCCAGGCGTGGTGTCCTGGCCCTTCTGGGCCCGCATCCGCGCCAGGGCCGCCAGGAAGTGAAAGCTGTTGACGATCCGGTGCCTGGTCCGGGCCGCCAGGGCGTCGTCACCTGCCGCAGGATGTCCTGACATGCCTCAGACCTTCCCTTTCCAGCCCGGTCCAGGCCGGGGCTGATCATTCATCCACCACAGGCCCCGTTATCCGGGGCGGCGATCGCCTCGTCTTACCGGGGGAGGCTCGACGTTGTCGATCCGGGCCACGGGCCAGTTCTGCATTCAGCTTTTCCCGGCTCTGCCAGCGCTCCCGGTCCAGGCGGCCATCCTCCAGCGCGATCCGCACGGCGCAGCCGGGCTCGGACTCGTGACGGCAATCCCGAAACCGGCAGCTGGCGGCCAGGACCTCTACCTGCGCCTCAAGGTCGGCAAAGGCCGCCGACAGCCCTGCCTGGGCATCCCAGAGCCCCAGCTCCCGCATGCCCGGGGTATCCAGCAGCAGGGCACCAGAGGGCAGGAGCACAATCTCGCGATGGGTGGTGGTGTGACGGCCATGGGCATCGGAATCCCGGATGGCGGCGGTTGCCATCCTCTGTTCTCCGGCCAGGGCGTTGACGATGGTTGACTTGCCAGCACCCGAACTGCCCAGCAGGACCGCTGTCAGACCCGGCGAGAGCAGGCCGGCGAGGGCCTCCATGCCAAGGCCGTCCTTCGCCGAAATCACCAGGGTTTCGACCCCGCCCAGCGCTGATGACACCGTGCCGGCCGCAGATCCGGCCCCGGTGGCCAGATCCGCCTTGGTCAGCACCACCACGGGCCGGACACCGCTTTCCAGCGCCATGGCCAGATACCGCTCCAGTCGCCGGGGATTGAGGTCGGCATTCAGCGAGGTCACCAGAAACGCCAGGTCGACATTGGCCGCAACCGACTGGACGGTCTGCGACTGACCGGCTGCCCGGCGGACAAACAGGCTGGAGCGCGGCAGGACCGCCTGGATGGTGGCCCCCTCCCCCGGACGCCGGGCGCAGGCAACCCAGTCCCCGGTGACCGGAAACCCCCGCTCCCCCGCTTCATGGGTCAGACGGCCAGCCAGGCTCGCGGCGATTTCACCCTCCGCCGTCATGACCCGGGCATGGCTGCGCTGCTGCACCACGATCCGGCCCGGCAGGAGACCGCGCCCGGCATGGGGCGCAAAGTCGGCCTGGCGCTCTGGCGTCCAGCCGTAGGACTCAAGGAGGGAGGTCAAGTCATGGTCTTTCAGACAGCCTCACAGGGGGAGGGCCGTGGTAAACTTGATTTGCTCCATGGCGAAGGACGAACTGACATCGCCCAGGGGCGCGGTGGCGATCAGCCGTTTGTAGAACCGGTCATAGGCGGCAATATCCCGGACCACCACCTTGAGCAGATAGTCGGTCTCGCCGCTCATCCGGTAGAACTCCACCACCTCGGGCAGGGCCGAAGCGCCCCGGGCGAACTGGGTGAGCCAGTCCTCATCATGCCGGGCCGTCCTGACCGCCACGAACACCACCAGACCCAGATCCAGCTGGTCACGATCCAGCAAGGCCACCCGCCGCTCGATGATCCCCTGGGCCTCCAGACGCTTGACCCGCTTCCAGCAGGGGGTCTGGGACAGCCCGACCCGTTCGGCCAGGTCGCTAATGGCCAGACTGGCATCCACCTGGAGTTCCCGCAATATGCGGCGGTCGATTGAATCGAGAGTTTCCATTTTCTGAAATACCGTTGATGGAGAATTATTTTCTGCAATCTGCCCGAAATGTGTGAAAATCGATAGGGTAATTTCCCCGCCATCCGGGATGATGGAACCCATCAGTCCCGGAGGATGACATGGCAACGCAGTTGGGCAGACACCTTCAGGACGTCGGCGAAAGCTATGACGAGCATTTCGTCCACGCGGGGCGGTATGGCCTGGTCCTGATCGGTGCCGGTATGGCCTGTCTGGTTCACGCCGTCCTGCCCTTCCTGTTTGAAAAGACCGGCAGCCGGTGCGTCTCCCGGCTCTACACTCACATGGCGGGGCGTGGACGGATGCCGACGGAAGAGTCCGCGCGGGCCTGACCCCGGGGTTCGATCAGATCCCAGCGGTTGCCATAGAGGTCCTCGAACACGGCGACGGTGCCATAGGCTTCCTGTCTGGGCGTTTCGATGAACCGGACTCCGGCCCGGGTCATGGCCTCGAAATCCCTTTGGAAATCGTCGGTGTGCAGGAAGAGAAAGACCCGCCCGCCCGTCTGGTCGCCAATCCGGTCGCCCTGTTTTTCGCCGTCTGCCCGGGCCAGCAGGAGACCTGATTCCACGGCCCCTGGTGGCCGCACGACCACCCAGCGCTTCCCGCCGCCAAGATCGGTATCCTCAACCAGCTGAAAGCCCAGCTTGTGGACATAGAAGTCGATGGCAGGTTCGTAATCTGCGACCAACAGGGCTGTCAGGGCGATATGGGTCATGATCTGGTCCATAGTCGACTTGCCCTGTGAAGCCCATGGGGTAGTCATGGGAGGTTGCTTTGACTGCCGGAAAGGCCCCCGGAATGCCCCTACCCCTGACCCTGCGGGCGACCGAGGGCCTGACATTCGAGGATGGCCCCGACCACGGGCGGATACTGGTCTTCGGTCGCGAGACCGGCGGTCGCTATGGCTTGATGGAACTGACGCTATCGCCCCGCCCGGGCGTGGCGCAGGCTGAACCGGTGAGCCTGGGACCGCATCGTCACAACGATATCGAAGAGAGCTTTTTCGTCCAGTCGGGAAGGATCCGGTTCCTGCTGGGTCAGGACGTTTTTGACCTGGGCGCCGGAGATTTCGTGCGGGTGCCGCCCGGTACACGACATGGCCTGGCCAATGCAGGCGATGAACCCGCCAGGCTTCTGGTGAGTTTTGTCCCCGGAGGGTTCGAAGACCTGTTCGTGACCCATCGCAGCGATCAAGCCATTCCACCGCCGGCAAATGGCTTCATTCTCGATGCGACGCGGGATTTTGCGTCCGAGTTTGAAGACGCGTGAGCCTCGCCCCCCACCGGGACCCCGAACCGGTTCCGAGGGTAAAATCCTGAACCAAGTCTCAGAAATCATTGGAGCGGGCGATGGGATTCGAACCCACGACATTCAGCTTGGGAAGCTGACGCTCTACCCCTGAGCTACGCCCGCGCCCTGGGCCTGTGCGGCACCAGAGCGCGTCCTATAGCGGGAGTGTGGGCGACGGCCAAGGGGTCGGGTGCGTCTATTCCCAGGGACGGAAGTGTTTCGACAGCTTCAGGCCCTGGCGCTGATAGTGGCTGCCGCCCTCGCCATAGAGCCGGTCAGGCCGGCTGATCAGGGGTTCGTGGACCAGACGGGCCACGGTCTGGCCGTCCTCCAGCAGGAAGGGGGTCTCATGGCTGCGGACCTCCAGCACGCCCCGGGAGCCGGCGGCCCCGGCCTCGGCCGTGCCGAAGCCCGGATCGAAAAAGCCGGCATAGTGGACCCGGAACTCACCCACCGAAGGATCGATGGGGGTCATCTCGGCGGCTTCCATCACCGGGATCTCGATCGCCTCCTTGGAGGCCAGTATGTAGAATTCGCCCGGGTCCAGCAGGAGTTCGCCGCGAACCGGATGCAGGGGCTCCCAGAAATCCCGCGGGTCGTGACCATCCACCCGGTCCATGTCGACCACGCCGGAATGGCGACGGGCCCGGAATCCCGCCACCCCGTCGCTGAGGTCGACCCCGACACTGCGGGTGCCCAGGCGGGCGGGTGTGCCGCGCTTGAGGCGCAGCTGGTTCAGGCGGGTGCCGGTGCGCACCAGTATGGAAAAGGTCTGGGGGGCGATCTCGATGTAGATCGGGCCGTCATAGCCCGCTGCCACATCGTCAAAGGCCGGTTGCCGGTCACTGAGCAGGCGGACAAACACGTCTACCCGGCCGGTGGAGCTTTTGGGATTGGCCCGGGCGGAAATGTCGGCTGGCAGGCTGAGCCGCTCCTGGAGCTCGGCGATATAGACGCAGCCCCGCTCAAGCACGGCGCCCTTGCTGAGGTCCAGCTCATGCATGGCCACATCGGCGATGCGGCTGGCCACGGTGCGGCCCAGGCGCGGCAGGAAGGAGGCCCGCACCCGCCAGCAGCGCACGCCCAGACGCAGGTCCAGGCTGGCCGGTTGCACCTGGTTGGCGTCAAACGGGCTCTGCGCGGTGATGGCCCCCAGGGTGATCAGGGCGTCAATGGACTGGCAGGGAAGAATCCCGGCGGTGGCAGTGTTTGTCATCGCTCCCTTAGTCGCCCTCCGGAAGGCGCTTGGCAAGATCGGCGTCCGCTGAGGGGTCAGTCAGAAAACCTGACTTGCCATCGGCACCCTTGACCGTGACCAGTGGGTCGGGTCAACAGCGAGACGAAACCTCAGGAGCACCCCATGGCCGAGAATCCGCAGGACTGGGAACAGGAAACCAAGCTGGTGCGCGGCGGCCTCGCCCGCTCGCCCTATGGCGAGATCTCCGAAGCCCTCTATCTCACCCAGAGCTTTGCCTATGACAGCGCCAGCGCCGCCGACCGCCGGTTCTCCGGCGAAGACGCGGGCTACATCTATCAGCGGTTCGGCAACCCCACGACCCAGATGTTCGAGGACCGGCTGGCCCTGCTGGAAGGGGCGCAGCTCTGCCGCGCCACAGCCTCGGGCATGGCCGCCGTACACGTGGCCCTGCAGGGTCTGGTCCGGGCGGGCGACCATATTGTCGCCGGGCGCGCCCTGTTCGGCTCCTGCCGCTGGATCCTGTCGGAGTGGATGCCAAGGTTCGGCGTGGAGGTAACCTATGTGGACGCCACGGACCTGAACGCCTGGAAGAATGCTGTGAGGCCCAATACCAGGGCCTTCCTGGTCGAAAGCCCGGCCAACCCCTTGCTGGAAGTCACCGCCATCGGCGCCGTGGCCGAGATCGCCCACGCCGCCGGGGCCAAACTGGTGGTCGACAATGTGTTTGCCACGCCGATCTTCCAGAAGCCCCTGGCCCTGGGTGCAGACATCGTCGTCTATTCCGCGACCAAGCATATTGACGGTCAGGGTCGTGTGCTGGGCGGTGCCATACTGGGCAACGAGCCCCTGATGAGCGAGTCCTACAAGGACATACTGCGCCATACAGGCCCGGCCCTGTCGCCGTTCAATTCCTGGGTGCTGCTGAAGGGTCTCGAAACCCTGGAACTGCGGGTCACCCGCCAGGCGGAGAACGCCACAAAGGTCGCCAACGCCATTGGTGAACACGCCAAGGTCAAGCGCGTCCTGTTCCCGGGCAGACCTGACCATCCCCAGGCGGCCCTGATCGCCAACCAGATGACCGGCCCCGGTAATGTGGTCGCCTTTGATCTGGGTGACCGGGCCGCGGCATGGCGGTTCCTGGATGCCCTGGCGATTGTCGATATTTCCAACAATCTGGGCGACGCCAAGTCCATGGCCACCCACCCCTGCACCACCACCCACAGGTCCATGCCCGAGGCTGAGCGCCTGGAGATCGGCCTGACCGAGGGCTGGGTGCGAATGAGTGTTGGCCTGGAAGGGGCTGGCGACCTGGTGCGGGACGTCAGCCGGGCCCTGGACGCGGCCTGACGGCCGCGCCCTGCGGCCTAGAAGATGCCGTAGCCGCCGTCGATCAGGAAGCTGTCACCGGTGTGGAAGCTCGAGGCGTCCGAGGCCAGATAGACGGCCATGCCGCCAAAGTCGGCGGGCTGGCCCCAGCGGCGGACAGGCACGCGCTTGATGACATTGTCATTGAACTTGTCATTGCCCTGGGCCCCGGCGGTCATGTCGGTTGCGATCCAGCCCGGCAGGATGGCGTTGGCGCGGACGCCGTAACGGGCATGCTCGACGGCGATGGCGCGGATCATGGAGATGACGGCACCCTTTGTGGCGGCATAGGCCTCATTGCGCGGGGCACCGTCCAGGGCTGACAGGGAAGAAATCACCACCAGGGAGCCCCCGGCCCGGTCACCTTCCCCGGCACGGGCGACCATGTGCTTGCAGGCCTCGCGGAAGGTGAAGAAGACGCCATCCAGATTGACCGACAGGACCCGGCGGTACTGTTCGGTGGAAAACTCGGAGAAGGAGGGGGCGCCGCCGCCAATGCCGGCATTGGCCACCACCGTGTCGACCCGGCCCATCTTGTTGACCGCCTCGACCATGCCCGCACGCACCGCCTCTTCATCGGCGACATTGACCACCTGGGTCAGCACCCGGACACCGGTTGCCTTCAGCCTGTCTTCCGCATCCGCGTTCTTGGTCGGGTTGGATCCCCAGATCACCACATCGGCACCGGCCTGGGCCAGGGCTTCGGCCATGCCGAACCCGATACCGCCATTGCCACCGGTTACCAGGGCGACTTTTCCCGTCAGATCAAAAGGCTTGAAAGCCATGGTCGTTTCTCTCCCGATTTATGTCATTGAGGCCGGAATGGCGGCCCTCACCCTGGGTCCGTCAAGACCCCTATTTCATGGTTGGCGCGCTACTTCATGGTTGGAATGACGAAGGCGGAGTCGGTCACATCCCCATCCGGCCAGCGGGCCGTGACGGTCTTGACCTTGGTGTAGAACTTCACGCCCTCGATCCCGTGCTGGTTGGTATCGCCGAAGGCCGAGCGCTTCCATCCTCCGAAGGAGTGATAGGCCAGGGGCACCGGAATGGGGACATTGATCCCCACCATGCCCACATTGACCCTTGCCGCAAATTCACGGGCAAGCTTGCCGCTGCGGGTGAAGATGGCCACACCATTGCCGTACTGGTGGGCGGAGGGCAGGGCCAGGGCCGCCTCGAAGGTTTCAGCCCGGACCATCTGTAGGACCGGTCCGAAAATTTCTTCCTGATAGGTCTTCATGCCGGGCTTCACCTGATCAAACAGGCTGGGCCCGATGAAGAAGCCCTTCTCATAGCCCTGCAGCTGGAATCCCCGACCGTCGACTACCAGCTCTGCGCCTTCATCAATGCCGAGCTGGATGTAGTCGGCAATCTTCTGGCGATGGGCCGCACTGACCACCGGCCCGTAATGGGCAGCAGGATCGTTGGACAGGCCGACCTTCAGGGTGTCGATCTCGGCCACCAGACGTTCGCGAAGCTCGTCGGCCGTCCTGGCTCCCACCGGCACCACCACCGGCAGGGCCATGCAGCGCTCACCGGCCGACCCGAAGGCCGCCCCGGAGAGGTCCTTGACCACCTGGTCAAGGTCGGCATCGGGCATGACAATGCCATGGTTCTTGGCACCGCCCATGGCCTGGACCCGCTTGCCGTTGGCCGTGCCCCTTGAATAGACATAGTGGGCAATGTCGGAGCTGCCGACAAAACTCACGGCCGCAATGGCTGGATGATCAAGGATGGCGTCGACGCTGACCTTGTCGCCATGCACGACATTGAGGACGCCCCGAACGTCCTGGCCCACAGCGGCACCGGCCTCCATGAACAGCTCCGCCAGACGGACAGGCACCGACGAATCCTTCTCGGAGGGCTTGAGGATGAAGGTATTGCCCACGGCAATCGCCACACCAAACATCCACATGGGGATCATGGCCGGGAAGTTGAACGGAGTAATGCCTGCCGCGACGCCCAGGGGCTGACGCATGGAATAGACATCAATCCCCGGCCCGGCCCCCTCGGTATATTCGCCCTTGAGGACATGGGGGATGCCGCAGGTGAATTCGATCACATCGAGACCCCGCTGGATGTCACCCCTGGAGTCGGCAATGACCTTGCCGTGCTCGGAGGACAGAAGCTCGGCCAGGTCCTGCATGTGGGCTTCCACAAGCCGTTTGAACTCGAACATCACCCGCGCCCGGCGCTGGGGATTTGTGGCCGCCCAGCCAGGCTGGGCACGCAGGGCGGCCTGGACCGCCAGGTCCACCTCGGCTGCCGATCCCAGGGCCACCCGGGCCTGGACCTCTCCGGTGTTCGGATTGAAAACCTCGCCAGACCGGGCGGAGGTTCCGGCATGGGGTGAGCCGTCGATGAAGTGGATGATGTTGCGCATGGGAATCTTCTAGGGGCTGGTTTCCGTCATGCCTAGACCTCAAGGCCGGGCGAAGGCATTCTCACCCCATGACGCTCGCACAGCCAGCGACCCAGGCGCAGGCCCGGGACAATCATGATCACATCATCGATCGACTGATTGTCGAGCGGGCACCCAGGCTTGCTGGCAGCGGTTTCTGGCCCCTCATGCGACCCGTCCTCTACACCCTGCTGGATTATCGCAAAGCCCGTGCCATGGCCGATGCCATCAGCCCCATGACCGGTCGAGCCGCCCTGGAGGCTGTGTCTGCCCTCCTCGATATCCGGTTGACCTCGCGGGGCCTGGACCGGACTCCCCCGCAGGGCCGCCTGATCGTGATTGCCAATCATCCGACCGGTATCGCCGATGGCATAGCTGTTTACGACGCCCTGAAAGTCGCCAGGCCAGATCTCTGCTTCTACGCCAATGCCGATGCCCACCGGGTCTGTTCCGGCCTTACGGACATTCTCATTCCTGTGGAGTGGGTCGCAGAAAAACGGACCCGGGAGCGGACCCGGCTGACCCTCAACATGACACGGGAGGTCATGGAGGCCGAGCGGCCCCTGGTGATCTTCCCGGCAGGAAAACTGGCGCGGCAGGGACGGGACGGACGTCTGGCCGAATCTCCCTGGATGACCACGGCCGTTTCCCTTGCCCGCAAGTATGAAGCCCCGATCCTGCCCCTGCATGTCCGGGGCCCATGGTCGACCCTTTTCCATTTTTTCCACGGATTCTCCGGCGAGCTGAGGGACATCACCCTGTTCCACGAACTGCTCAACAAGCGGGGCGGAGCCTTTTCCATAGATGCTGGTCCGGCGATCGACTGGCGGGACCTGGATGGCGATGTGGTCAGTGTCACAGAGGCCCTCAAGACGCATGTGGCGGTCACCCTGGGCCAGGATCCGGACCGGTCCTTTCCATGATCCTGCAACAGGACCTCCATCTTGAGGATGAGGCCGCGACCTCAGCCCTGGGCGCGGCGCTTGCCGGGCGGATCAGGCCGGGCGAAGCCATCTGCCTCAACGGCCCGCTCGGGGCGGGCAAATCGACCCTCGCCCGGGCGCTCATCAGGGCACTCACCAAACCGGATGAAGAGGTCCCCAGCCCGACCTTTACGCTTGTCCAGACCTATGACGGACCAGGTTTCACCATTTCACATTTTGATCTCTACCGACTGTCAGACCCCGATGAAGCCTATGAAATCGGTCTCGATGAAGCCCTTGAAGACGGTGTTGCGATCATAGAATGGCCAGAACGCCTTGAAGGTCGCCTTCCGCCGGACCGACTCGATATAGACATCAGACTTGAAGGCGGCTCGCGATGTGCGCGACTGACTGCCTGTGGACGCTGGAAGGAACGCGGGCTTGAGTCGTGAGTTGCAGAAGGCCGGATTTCTCGAGGGTTGCGGCCTTGGTCTGGCCACACGGGAGGCCCTGAGCGGCGATGCATCAACACGATGCTATGAGCGCCTGCACCTGGAAAACGGCACCACCCTGATCTTCATGGACCAGCCGCCCGCTGCAGAGACCTCTCCCTGTCCGCCGGACGCGACACCGAAGGAACGAAAGGCCCTGGGGTATAATGCCCAGGCCCGTCTGGCGGCCGGGCGCGTGGATGCCTTTGTTGCTGTGGCCGCCTGGCTGCGCGGGCAGGGTCTCTCAGCGCCGGAGGTCATCGCCCACAATGCAGCTGATGGCCTGGCCATTCTGGAAGACCTGGGAGACAACCTCTTTGCGACCATGATTGCCCGGGGTCAGGTGGAAATGCCCCTCTATGAATCCGCCGTAAATGTCCTGGCCAGAATGCATGATGCGACCCCGCCGCGCCTGCTGACGGCACCCGATGGCATCGCCTGGCCACTCCTGGATTATGACGAGGTTGCGCTGAAGACGGCCAGCGACCTCCTGCCGGAATGGTTGCCGAAGCTTCGCCCCCAGATACGGCTGGGCAAGGAGGCGATACTGGCCTGGGAAGAAATCTGGACGCCCATCAGGGCCCGCGCCGCTGCAGGTGCTGCCGTCTTCTGTCATCGGGACTATCACGCAGAAAACCTGATCTGGCTTCCGGATCGCCGGGGGGCGGCGCGCACCGGCCTGATCGACTTCCAGGATGCCGTCCGCGCCCATCCGGCGTGGGACATGTCCATGCTGCTGCACGATGCCCGACGGGACATTTCACCGGACCTGGAGGTCTGGGCGCTGGAGCGCTACTGCCAGCTGCGTCCCAGGGTGGAGCGTGAGGCCTATATCGCTGACTTTCATGCCCTGGGGGCCCTGAACATCAGCCGGATTCTCGGCATTTTTGCCCGACTGGTGTCCCGGGACGGCAAGCCCCGATATGCCCAGTTCATGCCAAGGCTCTGGGGCTATCTCGACCGCTGCCTGGCCGACCCGGATCTTGCCGGACTGAAGGCCTGGTTCGACCGCCACATTCCGGGAGAGGCCCGCCAGTGACGACGATCAGGACGGCCATGGTTCTGGCGGCCGGAATCGGATCGCGCATGCGCCCCCTTACCGATGACCGTCCCAAGGCCCTGGTCACTGTGGGCGGACGGGCGCTGATTGATCATGTCCTGGACCGTCTGGCCGAGGCCGGCGTGCAGACTGCCGTGGTCAATGTGCATCACTTTGCCGACCAGATGACCGATCACCTGGCCCGGCGGACCCATCCGGAAATCCTGATCGTTGACGAAAGTGCAAGTCTTCTGGATTCCGGCGGGGGAATCCGGAACGCCCTGCCCCTGCTGGGCAAGGATCCGTTCTTCGTGGCCAATATCGATTCCCTCTGGATCGACGAGGGTCTGCCACCCCTCGAAGCCATGAAGGCCACCTGGGATCCGGACCGGATGGATCTCCTGATCCTGCTGGTGGAAAAAGGTCGCGGAATCGGGTTCGAGGGCCCGAGGGGGTTTTTTCTGGATAAGGGCGGGCATGTCACCCATTCCGCCGACGAGACCCATCCTGCCCCCTTCGCCAATGTCGGCTTCCAGATCATGAAACCGGAGATCCTCGACGGGAGCCCCGATGGCGCATTTTCGATCCTGCCCGTCTGGTGGCGGCTTCAGGACCAGGGCCGGATCTTTGGCGTCGCCATGGAAGCATTCTGGATGCATGTTGGTGATCCACAGGCCAGGGAGGCGGCGGAAGCCAGACTCGCGTGAGCAATCCCTTCACCGGCTCGGGCTGGTATTCCATTCCCTCCCATAGACCCTTTGTCCTGGACCTGGCCCGCGGGCTTCATGACCTTCTGGCCCCACAGGGACCTCAGGCCCTGTCCAGGGCGCTCATCCTGACGCCGACCCGACGCGGGGCCCGCGCCCTGACCGACGCCTTTGTCAGCGTGGCCGATGGCCGCGCCATACTGCCACCGCAGATCCGCCCCCTTGGCGATC
>CAIYSH010000074.1 GCA_903928755.1 uncultured Alphaproteobacteria bacterium
AAAAAACCGCCGTTAATCCACCCTCCATCCCCTTTAGGTTTTTCTTCAAAGCCTACCACCTTTTTATCTACAAAATTCAGGGTGCCAAAGCGACCCGGAGGCTGAACGCCCAGGAGTCGATCAGAATGACGGCATCGGGCTGTTCCCTGACCGCCAGGTCCACCGCAAGATCCACTAGCTTCATGGCGCGCCGGTAGATCACCAGGGCATCGACGACCCCCAGGATCGAAAGCTCCGAAATATCGAAGACAGACTGCACGCCCTCGGCCGCCATTTTCTGGCCACCGGCACCAATGAACCGCACATTCCCGCCAAGCCTGTCCCGCAAGGCCGCGGCAAGCCCGGCACCGCGATCATCGCCGGATGCTTCGGTGGCCACCAGCATGACGCAAAGTGGACGGGACATCTTATTCCGGCTCCACGCCATAGATGAAAAGTCCCAGATCGTTGGCCAATTCAACCACCTGATCCCGATCAAGGACCAGCAACCGCCCCGCCTCGCCCACAATGCCGGCAAGACCCGCTGCAGCAGCCCGCTGGACCGTGGCCAGTCCTATGGTGGGCATGTCGACCCTGGTTTCCTGGATGGGCTTTGGGGCCTTGGCCAGAACGCCGCGATAGGCGCCGGGCTGCCCGCGGATTGCCGCCGGAATTTCATTTGCAACCCGCCTGAGCATGGCGTCGGTACCTTCCTGTGCTTCCACAGCCAGAACCAGCCCGTCACAGACCACAGCGCCTTGACCTATGTCCAGTTCGCCTATTTTCCGGGCTACCAGCAGGGCCCGCGTAATATCAGCCATGTGTTGGGGTTGCGGCGAACAGGACCCAAGCGCCCCTGCCCTGATGGTAAGATCGCTCTTGGCTTCATGAGCGCCTTCGATCAGGAACCCTTCCCTGGAAAACTCGGCAAGGATGACCCTCAGCAGGGCATCGTCACCCTTTCGGGCCGCCATGATGAGGCCCGGCAGCATGGCCAGGCCCCGCAGGTCAGGCTTGAGCGATGCGAAATCCGGTCGGCTGACATTGCCGACCAGGCAAACCGATTTACATCCCGCCCGCTTCAGCAGCTTGATGCACTTTCCAACCTCGGCAAGGCCGACGTCGGCACCGGGAAACGCCTCAAGGTCAGGACCTGCAAAGCCCTTGAGGCGGGCGATGAAGACTTCCCTGCCCGCCTGCTCACAGTGCTGGGCGATCTCGACAGGCAAGGTACCGCCACCTGCAATCAGACCCAGCTTGGCTGCCACCCTAGACCTCGCGCTCCGGAAGGCAGAGCGGGCGGTTTGCAACCGCGCGGATGAAGTCGATGATTTCCATGACGGGCGCGCTATGGCCAAAGGTCGCTGAGGTGTCGTCCAGGCGTTCCTGAAAGGTGCCTTCTTCGGCAAACAGCAGTCTATAGGCCGAGCGAAGTTCGGAAATGGTCTCGCGGGAAAAGTCGCGACGCTTCAGGCCTACAAGATTGAGCCCCTCAAGGTGAGCGTGGTTTCCCCAGACCAGGCCATAGGGAATGACATCCTTGGTAACCGCAGCGAGGCCACCGATGAAGGAATACCGCCCGACACGGCAATACTGATGCACGGCCGCCAGCCCGCTGACCATGACGAAGTCGCCGACATCCACATGACCGCCAAGGGTTGCAGAGTGCGCCAGGATGACATTGTCACCCACATGGCAATCATGACCGACATGGCTGGTGGCCATGAACATGCCGTCATTGCCAACCCGGGTGACGGCACCGCCACCGGGGGTTCCGATATGCATGGTGACATGCTCCCAGATCTTGTTCCGGTCGCCAATGATCAGTTCGGTCGGCTCACCGTTATAGCCCGTATGATGGGGCGGCCCGCCGAGGTTTGCAAAATTCCGGACCGTGCAGTCGGTTCCGATCGTGGTGTGCCCCTCGATGACCACATGGGTCAGGATCCGGGTCCGATCACCGATCTTCACATTGTCACCAATGACGCAGAACGGTCCGATGGAAACATCTTCGCCAAATTGTGCGCCTGGCGCGACAATGGCTGTGGGGTGGATGTCCATACTCATGAGCTAGGGGTCTCCACCAGCATGGCAGCATAATCGCATTCAGCGGCCATTTTATCTCCGACCATGGCGCGGCCATGGAACTTGAACAGTCCGCCCCGGGCTTTTTCCACCCTCACCTCAAGCCTGAGGACGTCTCCCGGCCGCACGGGGTGGCGGAACCGGCAGTTGTCGACGGAGGCAAACAGGATGGTCTTGCCCCGGGGATCCACATCCAGGGTCTTTGACATCAGGATCGCCCCGGACTGGGCAATGGCCTCAATGATCAGGACGCCAGGCATCACCGGATAGTCAGGAAAATGTCCCTGGAAAAACGGTTCATTGAAGGTCACGGCCTTGATGCCGACAATGCTCTGCCCGGCCACATAGTCTTCGGCCCGATCCACCAGAAGAAAAGGAAACCGGTGTGGAATTCGGACCAGGATCTCGGCAATATCAATCGATATCCCCGGTTCAGGCTTGGCTCCAGCTTCAGTCATTCATTCCCCCGGACCGCGGTTTCCCAGCGGATTTCGACAACCAGTTCACTTCCCTAAGCCACTTTCTGAGCGGCTGGGCGGGATAGCCGCTCCAGATTTCTCCAGCCGGTATGTCCTTGAGGACCCCGGCGGCCCCACCCACCTGGGCACCGTCGCCGATCGTAATATGGTCTGCGACACCAGCCCGACCGCCGAACCTTGCGCCATCGCCAATGGTGACGCTGCCCGAAATCCCGACAAAGGCCGCCATAACGCAGTTGCGACCGATTTTCGTATTATGCCCGATATGCACCATATTATCGATCTTGGTGTTTTCACCGATTGACGTATCGTCATAGGCACCCCGATCAATGGTGACCCCAGCCCCCAGGGTCACCCCATCCTGGATGATCACCCGACCCAATTGCGGAATGTCGATGATCCCCGATGGCCCGAGTGTGGCCCCAAACCCGGCCTCGCCAATAACCGCGTTGGAATAGATCATCACACGATCACCAATCATGGCGAAAGAGATGGAGGCATTGGACCCGATCTGGCAGTCCCGGCCAATGGTTACGCCCGGACCAATGACCGTGTTGGCACCGATCCTTGTGCCGCGGCCAATCTGGGCCCCCGGGCCGATCACAACGCCCGGTGCAAGCTCAACGCCATCCTCCAGTCGGGCATCTGCAGAAACCGCCAACGAGCCCTGATGTCGTCTGGGACGATGAAGCTGCAGGGCTGCGAGGGCATAAACGGCTTGCGGATTTTTCGCCAGAAGCACGGCGCAGGATGGCGGTGCCTCGGACCCAAACCGGGGTGGCATGATGCAGGCCCCGGCCCCCGAAGCGGCCAGGTCGCCCAGATACTTCCGGTCGGAGACAAAGGTCAGGCTTTGCGGATCAGCGTGGCCTAGAACAGCAACCCTGTGGATCATCCGGGCAGGATCTGCCCCGGGCGCCAACTCCGCACCCGTCGCCTCAGCCAGATGGGCCAGGGCAACAGGTCCAAGATCTTCAAAAAACCGGCTGTCAGGCATGCGACGCGCTTATCCAATAGACCCGCGTCGATCCCATGAGTCGACCCAGAGCATGTTCCGAAGTGCTTTTTTGTCCCTTCTGACGATTCCGTCTGAAGGGAAAAGCCGCTAGTTGCCAGACTGGCCGCCGGGCGTCGCCTGGTCCAGACGTTCGCGGTCAAAGGCGAACTGGGTGAGCTTTACGTTCAGGCCAGCGACCACGGACTGGGTGATGTCCATGGCGGGATTGGCCAGGATCACCGCATCCCGTTGAAACAGGATGCTGCACTTGGCCTGCTGGTAAGAGGCGCGAATGATAGGTTCCATTTCCTGGCCAATGCGACCGATCGCCTTTTGCTGGGTCGCCTGCATTTCCCGCTCACGCAGCTGCGCCTTGCGTTGCAGGGCATTGGCCCGAAGGTTCAGGGCCGATGTCTTCTGTTCAATGGTCGCCTGGTCCAGCGTGCCCCTCTGGCCATCAAGCGTTTTGGCCTCGGTGGCGATGGCGGTCTGCTCGGCGCTCAGTTCAGACTGCACCTGGGTGCCGATCTGCTGAAGGCGCGTCTGAACATACTTGCCAACTGTCGAGGTTCCCATCGCGCCGTCTATGGCGACGATGCAGACCCCAGCCAGGACCGGACCATGGGCAACAGCGGGCGGTGGCGGAGCCGCTGCAGCCTGGGCATAGGCCGATACGGTTCCGGCCATCGAAAGCGCCGCTGCGAGAACCACGGCGGAAGTGATCTGGGTTTTCATGTTTCTAGAAGCTCGTTGCTGTGGAAAATTTGAAAGTCTCTGTCCGGTCATAGTCGGCTTTGGACAGAATCTGGCTGAAGTCAAAGCGTATGGGGCCCATGGGCGACTTCCACATGACCGACAGGCCTGCAGAGGCTCGCAGGGTCAGGTCATCGTGTATGTTAGGGTCAATCTTGCCGGCGACATCAAGCTTGTCCTTGCGGTCAAGCAGACCCAGCGTGCCCACATCGGTAAACAGCGCAGCCTTGATGCCATACTGTTCCGGCAGGAAGGTCGGGACCGTCAGTTCCGCCGTGCCGATGGCATAGGCGCGGCCACCAAGCGCGTCTGAGCGACCGCCGTTTGTATCTCGCGGGCCTATGCCTGCTGTCTGGAATCCCCGGAAGGTATTTCCGCCCTTGTAGAAACGGTCATTGACCCGAACCGTATCGCCACCCCAGCCTCCGGCATAGCCGGCGCTTCCGAGCATGCTCAGGATGAAAGTCTTGTTGAACCCGTGGTACCAGCCACCTTCGAATTCGATCTTGTTGTAGTTCACATCCCCGCCCATACCCGCAAAGTCCTGGGTCATGTTGGCATAGTAACCACGGGTGGGATGTATCGGATCATTCCGGTGATCGGTTGACAGTCCATAGCCCAGCAAGGACGTCGTGAAGTTACCGCGTTGCGCACAAAGCGACAGCGACACCACCGGTGCAGACGGGTCACAGTATGCATTGTCGATCTTGACGTCATCATTGCGCAAAACATATCGCATGGACATGGCGGAATTCAGGGTAAGCGGGAAACCCACCCGCGGGTTAGACCCGAGAGATGAGGTCTGATAGGCGGAATACTGTGAGAAATCATACTTGTAGGAATAGATGTCCACCCCTGCCCTGAGG
>CAIYSH010000075.1 GCA_903928755.1 uncultured Alphaproteobacteria bacterium
CGCATGGCGATGTACTGCGCGGTCCATGGACCAATTCCCGGCAGGGCGACGAGGCGCTCGACGGCATCGTCAAGGCTGCGACGGGCCCCGAACAGGTCCGGATCCCGCGCCGCCAGCCCGGCCAGGGCGATCAGTCCCCGGCCCCGCGCTCTGGGCATGGGCAAGACCTCAGGATCAAGGGCAGCCAGGGCCGCCGCGAATGGAAAAAGGCGGGTCAGCCCAAAGGCCCTGGCGGCGTCAAGGTCCACCGGTCGACCATGGGCCTCGGCCAGACGGCCTGCGATGTTCCGCGCGCCGACGACCGTGATCTGCTGCCCGAGAACGGCGCGGACGGCCAGCTCGAACCCATCCCAGGCACCGGGGGCCCGAAGGCCGGGACGACGGGCAATAAGGGGGGCCAGGTCAGGGTCCTCCGAAAGATGCCTTCCGATCAGGTCCGGATCGGCGGCCAGGTCAAATACCCGGCGGATCCTGGCGATGACGCTGGGCCAGACCTGTAGCTTGGTGAACCAGAGCGTGACCTCCAGATCATGCCCGGGCCCCTTACCGACCCTGACCACGCCAGGCTCGCCGTTGACGAAAAGGGTGCGGACATAGGTGCCATCGACCACACGCTCCACATGGGGAATGGCCCGCAGACCCAGAAAGGCCAGCATGGCGTCCCAGTCATAGGGGGCACGATAGGGCAAACGCAGGGTTGCTCCATCGCCATCGGCGGCAGAGGCCTCGATGGCCCTGGTTCGCCGAAGGCTGCCGGGAGGCCTGCCATAGAGGTGCTGGAAGGTTTCATTGAACCGCCGCACGCTGCCGAAGCCGGAGGCCAGGGCAACTTCGGCCATGGGCAGACGGGTCTGGTGGATCAACTGCCTGGCCAGAAGGACACGTCGGGTCTGGGCCACCGCCACGGGCGAGGCCCCAAGATGCTGGCGGAACAGCCGCCGCAACTGCCGTTCACCGACGCCAAGCCGGCTGGCCAGTGCGTCCACACTGCCATCGTCCAGACCACCCTGCTCAATCATGGCCATGGCCCGGGACACGGTATTTGAGGTGCCGTTCCAGGCACCGAGATCCGGCGCGGTCTCAGGCCGACAGCGCAGACAGGGCCGGAACCCGGCCTCCTGCGCTGCCGCCGCAGACGGATGAAAGGATATGTTCTCCCGCCTGGGCGTCCTGGCCGGGCAGACCGGGCGGCAATAGATACCGGTCGTGCGGACGGCCCCGAAAATCCGCCCGTCAAGGCGGGCATCGCGCATCAGAAAGGCGCGGTAGCAGGCATCTTCATCCAGTTCCATGCCCGTAGCATCGCCGCTCCCGGGGCCGAAGTCTCGCGGTTTTCGGACATGTCTCTGGCGTGCCTTGCCCCGGCGGCGGATTGGGGTCATCGCGGGTCACACTCACCCTGAGCAGAAGGTCCTGCGCCGATGATGCCGCCTCAGGCCTAGATCGGCATCCGCATGATTTCCTGATAGGCGTTGATCACCTGATCGCGCACGGCCATGACGGTTTCCAGGCTGGTTTCGGCGGCCGAGATCGCCGTCGCCACATCAATCAGCTGGGCCTTGCCCTGGGTGTGGTTGACGATCTGGGTTTCAGCATTTTTCGAGGCCTGCATGGCGTCGGTCATGGCGTTCTTGACCATGGCCCCGAAGTCCATGCCCCCTTCGGATGCACCGGCAAGTCCCGAGGTCGCAGAAGAGGTCTGCCCGGCGGTGGCGGCGTAGGCCTTGGCAGCAGCGAGCGCAGTCATCATGATCTATGGCCCCTATTTACGCAGGAGATCGAGGGTGCGCATGTCCATGCTGCGCGCCGTCTCGATCACATTGAGGTTGGCTTCATAGGCCCTCTGGGCTTCCCGCATGTCGAGGGCTTCCACCAGGGGATCGACATTGGGCATTTTCACATAACCGCCGGCATCGGCGGAGGGGTGACCCGGTTCGTATTCCATCCTGAAGGCGGAGTTGTCGGGCATGACCCTGGTCATCCGCACACCCTCTCCGCCGTCCACCATGGTCGGTTTGAAAACCGGAATCTGGCGGCGATAGGGGTCGCCGCCAGCGGTCCTGGACGTGGAGCCCGCATTGGCGATGTTCTCGGCAATGATCCGCATCCGCGCCTGTTGCGCGCGCAGGGCAGAGGTGGCGATGGTCTGGGCTGCAGCACCTGCCGACTTGATTTCAGACATGCATCAACTCCTAGTGACCCGGGGCCCGGGTCGCCATCCTCAAGAGATTCAGGGACTTCTGGTAGAAACCTACTGCGGCATCATAATTCATCCGCGTATCGGTCAGCTTGAGCATCTCGTCTTCCAGAACCACGCTGTTGCCGTCCAGCGTCGTCTCGGTATCCGCCAGCTTTCGGGATTTGACTCCGGGTGGATTGGGCGAGGTCGCCGTGTGGGCAATGTGCATGGGATTGGTCACCGCCACGGACATGGGTCCGGACTGGCTGACCGCAGCGGCCATGTGGGACTGAAAACTGTAGGGTTTCAGATCCTGGGGCTGATATCTGGGCGTGTCGGCGTTGGCGACGTTCTGCGCAATCACCTTCTGCCGCTCGGTCAGATATCCCATGCGCGACTTGAGCATGGCGAACAAAGGGATGTCGGTAATGTCCATGTCCATAAGGTGAAGATATAGGGTTAATCGGTCCTTAAGACCCTCCCGGCCATATGTCGCGCGGACCAGCGCCCGGATGGTCGGACGTCAAAGCATGATCTCGACATGAACCTTGCAGACACTGTGCGTGCCATCTTCGCCCTTGCCCTGACCCTCGGCCTGGTGGGCCTGGCCTCGGTTGCGCTGCGAAGGTTCGGGCCAGACGCCATCGC
>CAIYSH010000076.1 GCA_903928755.1 uncultured Alphaproteobacteria bacterium
CGTCCCTTTGCGAGGTGCGGGCCCGTTCGACCTGTAATTGCCGGGCCATTGCCACCCTCTCTGCGGCTTCGGCGCTACCCTCGGCAGGGGGCGGCAGGGTCAGATCAGCCGCCGTGACGGCAGGCACCTCGATCTGCAGGTCTATACGGTCCATGAACGGGCCGGAGACCTTGGCCTGATAGTCCAGCTGACAGCGGGGGGCACGACCACAGGCACCGCGGCCGGCACCGCCATGGCCACACTTGCAGGGGTTTTCTGCGGCGATGAGCTGGAACCGTGCAGGATATCGCACATGGGCGTTGGCCCGGGCCACCGTGACCTCTCCGGTCTCCAGGGGCTGACGCAGGGAATCCAGGGCCTGGGCGCTGAATTCCGGCAGCTCATCCAGAAACAGGACGCCGTTATGGGCCAGGGAAACTTCGCCTGGCTTGACCCTGTGGCCCCCGCCGGTCAGGGCCGCCATCGTCGCCGAGTGGTGCGGCGACCTGAAAGGTCGGGCCCGGGTCAGCTCGCCCCTGGCGATCAGGCCAGCCACGGAATGGACCATGGAGGTTTCAAGCAATTCACCTGCGGACAGGGGGGGCAGAAGTCCGGGAAGTCTGGCCGCCATCATTGATTTTCCCGAACCGGGAGGGCCGATGAACAGCAGGTTATGCCCCCCGGCAGCAGCAACCTCGAGCGCGCGCTTGGCATGTTCCTGGCCCTTGACGTCCCGCAGGTCGGCTGTGGGGGCGCCATCCATGATCTCTCCCGGCAGGGGCGGCGAGAGGACCTGTGTGCCACGGAAGTGGTTCACCAGGGAAATCAGGGAGGGCGCAGCAAGGATCCGGGTTTCCCCGGCCCAGGCGGCCTCAGCACCGCAGGCCGCAGGGCAGATGAGGCCAAGGTCCAGGGCACCCGCTGCCACGGCGGCCGGCAAGGCCCCGACTGCCGCGACGATTCGCCCGTCCAGGGAGAGTTCTCCCATGGCTGCCCAGCCACTCAGGGCGTCCGGAGGGATGACGCCCATGGCGGCCATGACGGCCAGGGCAATGGGCAGATCATAATGGCTACCCTCCTTTGGCAGATCTGCCGGGGCCAGATTGCAGATGATCCGGCGACCCGGCAGGGCAAGCCCGAGGCCTGCAAAGGCGGCGCGGACACGCTCACGGCTCTCACCTACCGCCTTGTCTCCGAGGCCGACAACGACGAAGGCAAATTCACCTGTTGTCAGCTGGACCTCGACATCAACAGGACGCGCCTCGACGCCCTGGAATGCCACCGTCATGACCCGTGCCGCCATGGAACCCCTGGAATTGAATTTGAGTTATCCACAACCGGAACACGAATTCAGGGCGGGATCAAGAACATAAGTAGAACAAAAGAAGGGCCTGGGGTGCAGGCACCGGCTCAGACCGTGAGGACGGCCCGGAGACTGGCAGCGACACGGTCGACATCGGCAAGGGTCATGTCGGGAAAGAGCGGCAGGGTGAGGCAGGATCGGTACCAGGCCTCTGCACCGGGGAGGTCAAGATCGCCGTACCGGGCGCGATAATAGGGCTGGCTATGGACGGGGATGTAATGAACCTGTGTCCCGATGCCTCTGGCCTTGAGACCATCGACAACCTGCCGGCGGGTCAGCCCCAGGGCGTCGAAATCGATCAGGACCACCATCAGGTGGAGGACCGGCTGGCTCCAGTCGGGTCGGCTGGCAATCTTCAGCGTGGGCGCCAGATCGGCCAGGGCCTCTTCATAGCGCGCCGCCAGCGCCCTGCGGCGGGCGGCGAACCGGGGCAGCTTCCTCAACTGGGACTGGCCGAGGGCGCAGAGAATATCAGGCAGGCGGTAATTGAATCCCGGCTCCGGCATTTCATAACACCAGGGGTCGCCGTCGTCCCGGCGGACCATGCCGTGACTGCGAAAAGTCCTCAGGCGCGCTGCCAGTCCGGCGTCATTGGTCGTGACCATGCCGCCCTCGCC
>CAIYSH010000077.1 GCA_903928755.1 uncultured Alphaproteobacteria bacterium
AGGCCAGCGGTATCGACCTCGCCAGGATCCTGCACGCCGTGCCACCCCAGGCCGGCAGTGTCCTGTGGAACCGGGATCGTCAGGACCATGGGATCGACAGGGCGCTGGACAATACCCTCATCGCCGAGGCACAGGCTGCAATCGACACCCGGGCCCCGCACCGTGCGATCTATCCGATCCGCAATACCAACCGTACGGTCGGTGCCATGCTCTCGGGCGCAGTTGCCCGGGTTCATGGGCATGCCGGTCTGCCAGACGATACCATCGCCCTGACCTTTACCGGTCAGGCCGGTCAGTCCTTCGGGGCCTTTACCGCCCGGGGCGTGACCCTGGAGCTGATCGGCGACGGCAATGATTATGTGGGCAAGGGGCTTTCCGGCGGGCGGGTGATTGTCCGCCAGCCCAAGGAAGCCAACCGCGATCCGACGCAGAACATCATTGTCGGCAATACGGTGCTCTACGGTGCCATCGCCGGGGAGGCCTATATCGAGGGGGTCGCCGGCGAGCGGTTTGCCGTCCGGAATTCCGGGGCAGCGGCTGTGGTCGAAGGCCTGGGTGACCATGGCTGCGAATACATGACTGGTGGCGTCGTTGTCGTTCTGGGCGATACCGGTCGTAACTTTGCAGCGGGCATGTCGGGTGGTGTGGCCTATGTCTACGACCCGACGGATCGTTTCCAGGCCCTCTGCAATACCTCAATGGTGGACCTGGAAAGGGTTTCTCCGGCCGGATCCTCCGCAGACGGTGAGGGTGAGCCCAGCCAGAAGTCGATTTCGGTCGAAAATGCCGGCATGGGCGACATGCTGGCCTTCGATGCGGAACGCCTGAAAATTCTGGTGGAGCGTCACCTGCTGCACACCGGATCCAGGCGAGCCAGGGAGATCCTGGATAATTGGGATGTCGCCCTCGGCCGGTTCTGGAAGGTCATGCCCCAGGACTATCGTCGCGCTCTCATCGACCAGGCCGCCGCCCGCAAGGCTGCGGCTGCTGTCGCCGCCGAATAAGGAGACCTCCCATGGGCAAGCCCACAGGATTCCTGGAAATCAACCGTCAGGACCGTAGCTATGTCTCGCCGCAGGAGCGGCTGCGTACCTGGAACGAATTCGTCAATCCGCTCCCGGCTTCGGATCTGGTGGCCCAGGCCTCGCGCTGCATGGATTGCGGGATTCCGTTCTGCCATCAGGGCTGTCCGGTGAACAACCAGATCCCCGACTTCAACAATCTCGTCTATCGCGAGCAGTGGAAGGCGGCGGTCGAGAACCTGCAGTCGACCAACAACTTTCCCGAATTCACGGGGCGGGTCTGTCCCGCGCCCTGCGAAGCCTCCTGCACCCTCAACATCCAGGATACCCCGGTCACCATCAAGACCATCGAGTGCCAGATCGTCGACAAGGGTTGGGAAGAAGGCTGGATCAAGCCGCAGATGGCGCCTCGCGGCACCGGTAAGCGGATCGCCGTTGTCGGGTCAGGGCCGGCGGGTCTGGCCTGCGCCCAGCAACTGGCACGGGCGGGTCATGCGCCCACCGTCTTCGAAAAGAACGACCGTATCGGTGGCCTGCTTCGCTATGGCATTCCCGATTTCAAGATGGAAAAGCACCTGATCGACCGTCGGGTGGCCCAGCTGGAGTCGGAAGGGGTGATCTTCCGTACCAATTTTGAAGTCGGCGTGACGGTTTCCGTCCAGCGTCTGCTCGATGACTATGATGTCCTGGTCATGGCGGGTGGGTCTGAAAATCCCCGTGACCTCGAGATTGAAGGCCGCGAACTGAATGGCATTCATTTCGCCATGGATTTCCTGACCCAGCAGAACAAGCGTAATGCGGGCGACGACGAATTGCGAGCCGCTCCGAACGGCGGCATTTCCGCCACCGGCAAGCATGTGGTGGTGATCGGCGGTGGCGACACCGGATCTGACTGTATCGGCACGTCGAACCGGCATGGCGCGGCATCCGTAACCCAGCTCGAGATCATGCCCGAACCGCCCGTTCGCGAGAACAAGTCGATGACCTGGCCCGATTGGCCCATGAAGCTGCGGACCTCGTCCAGCCATGAAGAGGGCTGCGACCGTGACTTCGCCGTCGCCACCCGTCGGGCCATCGGCTCGAACGGCAAGGTCGAGGCTCTGGAGTGCGTGCGGACCGAGTGGGTCAAGGGACCGGATGGCCGTATGTCCATGCAGGAAATCGAGGGCAGTGCCTTCACCCTGAAGGCCGATCTGGTCCTGCTGGCCATGGGCTTTGTCAGCCCGCGCCACAACGCCTTCACCGAGCAGGCCGGGGTGGAGTTTGATCCCCGCGGTGCGGTCAAGGCCCCTGTCACCCACTATCGGACGACGGCACCGAACATCTTCGCCTGCGGCGATATGCGGCGCGGCCAGTCCCTGGTGGTCTGGGCGATCCGTGAAGGCCGCCAATGCGCCCAGGCCGTGGATGCCTTCCTTATGGGCTCGAGCAAGCTCCCCCGCTAAGGGGGGGCTGGTGTGCCCTTGTTCCGGTGCTCAATTGCCGGGCGGGAACTTGGAAGTTGCAGGATCAGCGCTGTTTGTCCTTGCCCCGTGGGGTAAATCCGCCACCCTTGCTCCGGTAAACCCGGAGTGACCATGCGACTGACCCTTACCCTGGCGACCCTGGCCGTCACGGCCGCAGCCTTCAGCGCCCAGGCGGGCGATACCCTCATTCATGGCGGCCCGATCTATGTGGAGGCCGATAAGCCGCCCGTCGATGCCCTGGTAATCCGGGACGGCAAGGTTGCTTTTGTAGGCGGGCTCGCCAAGGCCAGGGCCTTCGCCGCAAGGCCTGCTGACATCGACCTGAAGGGTGCGGCGGCCTATCCGGGCCTCGTGGACGCCCACGCCCACCTCATGGGCATCGGCTTCCGCGAATTGACCCTCAATCTGGAAGGTGCGGCGTCGGTTGCGGAACTGCAGGCCAGGTTGAAGGCCTGGAATCTGGCACATCCCGGCGCCGATCCCCTGTCCGGACGCGGCTGGATTGAAACCCACTGGCCCGAACATCGCTTTCCGACACGCCAGGATCTCGACGCGGTGGTCAGTGACCGGCCTGTGGTCCTGACCCGTGCAGATGGACACGCCCTCGTCGCCAACAGCGCCATGCTCAAGTTGGCGGGCGTGACCCGCGATACCCTCGCCCCTGCCGGCGGCCAGATCCTGAAGGATGCCAGTGGCGAGCCCACGGGCATGCTGATCGACAATGCCAAGGCCCTGGTCACCAACAAGATCGCCCACCCCTCCATGGCCCAGCAGAAGGAGGCCGCCAGGCTTGCCACCGCCCTCTACGCCTCCAGGGGCTGGACCGGCATGCACTCGGTCAGTGTCGCGGCAGAAGACGTCACCATCCTGCGGGAAATGGCCAAGGCCGGAACCCTGCCGATCCGCGTCGACAATTACCTGGACATTGAGGCGGCTGACGACATCCTGAGCAAGGGGCCAACCCGCGAAGGCCTGCTCCGCGTCAATGGCATCAAGCTCTATATGGATGGCGCCCTTGGGTCGCGGGGCGCAGCCCTGCTGGCGCCATACAGCGACGCACCCGGCGATGGCCTGGTGCTGACCCCGCCGGACGTGATTGCGGCCGCCCTGCAGCGGGCAAAGAAGAGCCACGCCCAGGTCGCCATCCACGCCATCGGGGATCGCGGCAACCGCATGGTGCTCGACCTCTTTGAGAAGGCCTTTGCTGGCGATCCGGCCGGCCTCGCCGCCAGCCGTTGGCGCATTGAGCACGCCCAGATCATCGCCCCGGAGGACCTGCCCCGCTTCGCCAGGCTCGGCGTCATCGCCTCCATGCAACCCTCCCACGCCATTGGCGACCTCTTCTTCGCCCCATCACGCCTCGGGCCTGACCGGATCAAGGAAGGTTATCCCTGGCGCGACCTCTGGAACAGCGGGGCCCACATGGCCGCAGGCACC
>CAIYSH010000078.1 GCA_903928755.1 uncultured Alphaproteobacteria bacterium
CGGGTCCGCGACGCCCTGTCCCGGGCGACAGCGACCAAGGCGACCCTGATCATTGCCCACCGGCTGTCTTCCCTGATGCACGCTGATGAGATCATCGTCCTGGACGAGGGCCGGATCGTCGAGCGCGGCGATCATGCCAGCCTGCTGGCCAGGGGCGGGGTCTATGCCGACCTATATGAGCTGCAGTCGCGGTCCGACGCGACGGCCACCCTGGACGACGACGCGCCAACGGAAGGTCCGGCATGACCCAGGCCCAGAAACGCAAGTCACCCCGCGCCTCTCTCGGCAGTTCCGAAGGCGACGACATTTTCGGCACCTTTGACGTCGCCATAGCGCGGCGGTTTCTGGGCTATCTCGAACCTCACCGGAAAACCCTGCTTGCCGCCCAGGCGGCGGTGCTGATTTCTGCCGGCTGTCAGGTGCTGATCCCGAAGCTGACCGGGGATGCCGTCCGGCATGCGGTCAACCATCAGATCGGGGCCCTGGACCAGACCCTGATGGCCTTCGGCCTGGCCGCCGGGGCCTATGCCCTGTTCTTCTTCATCGGGGAATTCCTGTCCTCGCGCCTGGCGCAGCAGGTGATTTTCGACATCCGGCGCGCCATGTTCTCGCACTTCCAGGATGTCTCCCTGAGCTTCATGGACAAGACCCATGTAGGCCGGATCATGGCGCGGCTGCAGGGGGATGTGAACGCCTTGCAGGAATTCCTCGACACCATGAACGGGGCGGTCGGCGACGCCGTAACCCTGATAGGCATCACCGTGGTCCTGCTGTCGACGGATCTCAAACTGGGCCTCCTGACCCTGACCGTGCTCCCGGCCCTGATCGCCGTCCGCGCCGTCTGGCTGCCCTATTCCAAGAAGAGCTTCCGTCAGGCCCGGGATGCCTCGTCCTCGACCAATTCCGCCCTGGCCGAAAATATCAACGGCATCCGCACGGTCCAGGAAACCCGCCGCGAGGCGATGAATTTCGACCTCTACAAGGTCAAGGCCGAAGAGAACTTCCGCGCCCAGAACGCCGCGTCCTGGATGACCCAGATCATGGTGCCAACCGTGGACATACTGACCGGCCTGGCCATCGCCGTGGTGGTCGTTGTCGGCGGTCAGGCCGTGCTGGGCGGGACAATGGATGTTGGCGTCATGGTGACCTTCATCCTCTATGTGCAGAGGTTCTTCGAGCCGGTCCGCCTGTTGAGCATGCAGTATACCATCATGCAGCGGGCCATGGCGGCGGGACATCGCATCTTCGAGGTGATCGATGTACCGGTGACCATTGCCGACAAGCCCGATGCCATTGTCCTGAAGGACGCACCGGCAACCGTGGAATTCCGCAATGTGACCTTCGGCTATGATCCGGCGCGGCCCATCCTGCACGACATCAACCTGATCGTCCGGCCAAAGGAGGTGGTGGCCCTGGTCGGCCCCACGGGATCTGGCAAGACCTCGATCATTGCCCTGACCCACCGGTTCTATGAGGTGGACAAGGGCCAGGTCCTGGTCGGCGGACACGACGTCCGCGACATCAGCCTGGACAGTCTGGGCAAGACCATAGGCATGGTCCTGCAGGAGCCCTTCCTGTTCACTGGCACCATTGAGCAGAACATCCGCTACAACACCGACGCCACCCGCGACCGGATCATTGAAGCCGCAAAGGCGGTAAGCGCCCATGACTTCATCATGCGCCTGCCGGAGGGCTATGACACGCCACTGGGCCAACGGGGCCGCAATATCTCCATGGGTCAGCGTCAGCTGATTTCCTTCGCCCGCGCCCTGGTGGCCGACCCCCAGATCCTGATCCTCGACGAGGCCACCGCCAATATCGACAGCTTCACGGAAATGGCCATCCAGAAGGCGCTCAAGGTGCTGTTCGCCGGCCGGACCTGTATGGTCATCGCCCACCGGCTGGCCACCATCCGGGACGCCGACCGCATTGTCGTCCTGCAGCAGGGCCGGATCCTGGAACAGGGCAGCCATGATGTCCTGATGCAGACGGGCGGCCTCTATTCCCACCTCTATACCTCGGCCCACGCCTCCTTTGACGATCAGGTGGTGGCCGTCACCGGCGATGCCGAATTCGCGACCCGGACCTGAGGCACATGGCCGACAAACCCGGAAATGGCGTGCTGCTGGTCCTGCTGGGGACGGGCCTGGCGGTGATGACCCACCTGCGGCCCCAGGGGCTGAACGTCCCGCCCGTCATCATGGACGCCCTGTGCCTGGCCATCGTCTCTGCCGGGGGTGCCATACTGCTCGGCGCCAGCGGGAGGCCGCGCCTGCGGGCATGGGCCATGGCCCTTTGCCTGATCACCCTGACGGCCGGGCCTGCCTGGATCGCACTTGGGCCTGGTGGACGCAGCTGCAATGCCGGGACCAGCGCACCCTTTTCAGAAGGCGTCCTGAGCGGCCGGGAAAAGGTTCAGGGCCTGGGCTGCCGGGTCGCCTTCGGGTTCGGCGGTCTCTTCCTTGCCGGCATGGCCGTGGCTGCCGTGGTGATGGCGATCCGGACCAAGCCCCACAGCCCTATTTGAACCAGCAGAGCTGTTCGGTTGTGGCCAGCAGTCGGCCGTCCCGGCTCCACAGGGTGGCCGCCTGATCGAAGAACCCGCTTTCAAAGCGCCGGGCCGAGGCCTGGGCCAGGATGAAATCGCCACCGATCTGCGCCAGTTCTTCCGGGGTGGCGTGGAAGTAGATGGTCATGGACACGGTCGAGACCGGGCGGCGCTCGGTGATCCGGTAGAAGATCCGCGGCACGAAGACATCGGCCAGGGCCGCCAGCAGGGGATAGTCCAGGGGACGGGCCTGGGCGTCGCGGATCCAGGACAGGGTCTCTGTTGAGACATCGGGCTGGAGCGGCATTTGGGTCGTGACATACCGGCTCTCGAACATGGAGCCGAAGGACAGGCCGGGGCGCCGGACGGGCTCTGGCAGGGTCTCCGGCACCGGGGCGGACGGCGCGACGACTTCGTGGGTCGCCAGGGTCTCGCGCCTCTGGCCGAGCGTGACCATGGCCATGGCCGCCGGGGCGCCGTCCTGGCTCAGTTCAGAAGTCCAGAACTCCATGGAGCGCCCCTGCCGGGCGGCGCGGGTGGTAAGGGTCAAGGGTGACTCATTAAGCCCGCCCATCAGATTGATGGTCATGGCGACGGGGGTCCCGGCGTGGTCGGTCTCAGCCAGCACCGCCTTGAGCAGCAGAGCCACCGTCCAGCCGCCCCAGGGGCCGATGGCGTTCCAGTAGCGCTTGTCGATCCGGCTGGACCACTGACGGGCACCCGCAGGAGACAGGATCAGGCTTGAGTCAAAATCGCTCAGGGCGGGTTCGGGCGCGCGCATGAAAACCTCACTGGAAAATCAATCGTGGATCCGAAAATTCATGGAGCCCGGGGGGCTATATCGCCCCGACCAGGGAGGCGCGCTGGGAAAGTTCGATCCAGTTGCCGTCCGGGTCGCGGACCATCGAGATCCGCGCCGTCGTGCCCAGGGTGGTCGGGGCCATGGCCTCCCGGCCGCCTGCGGCCAGGACCCGGGCATGGTCCTCATCGACCTTGAACACCTGGAAGGTGATATAGCGCCAGCCCCGGCCGGCCATGCCGGCATCCGAAGGGGCATCCGGGCTCTCGTCCAGCAGAAGCAGGGTTTCACCGGCACGGAAGGCTGCGCCCGTCGAACGGGGTTCTTCGATCAGGCCCAGGGCCCCGGTATAGAACTTCCGGTGGGCCGCAAGACTGCGCACAGCCATGCGGATGCCGATCTGGGTGACGCCTTCGTGGCCGGGCGGGACCAGGGTCACCCGGTTGCCTTCGGGATCCTGCAGGGGCCTGGGGGCGGTCAAGCCCTCCCGGGCGACGACCAGTTCCCGATAGCCACCGGGCGGAACATCGACAATGGGGGTTTCCTGGTGATTGATCTTCAGGACCGAACCCAGGGCATCGTGGCGGTGCTGGTTGTGGCCCCGACGGACCTTCAGCAGGTGATCAAAAGGGATTCCTGCCTCCCCCTGCCAGAAGGCCAGCATGGGTTCGATGTCATTGGTGGCAAGGCCGATATCGACCCTTGGCTTGGCGAGTTTCACGGCTTCGCCCCTTCCTGAACAATCGGGATGTCAGACTCGGACTTGCCCCCGAACCAAGGCCGTGACAAGTCGTGTTCCAAACAAATGTTTAAGCCAATATGTGATCCTGGGAGGGTGCAATGAAGGCAGCGGTCTATTACGAGAACGGCGGTCCTGAGGTCCTGAAGTACGAAGAGGTTCCAGACCCTCAGCTTCACCCCAAGGGCGTCATCATCAAGGTCGAGGCCATCGCCATTGAAGGCGGCGACACCCTGAGCCGCTGGCGGGGCCAGCTGGCCACCCGGCCGCACATTGTCGGCTATCAGGCGGCAGGTGAAATCATCGAAGTGGGATCAGAGGTCCACCATCTGCATGTGGGCCAGAAGGTCGCCACCCTTAATTCCATTGGCAGCCACGCTTCCCTGCGCGCGGTGCCAGCCCGCAATTGCTGGGTCGTTCCCGACGGCTATGACCTGAAGAAGGCCGCCGCCATTCCCGTGACCTTCGGCACGGCTGATGACTGCCTGTTCGAATTCGGCCGCCTGCAGAAGGGCGAGACCGTCCTCATCCAGGCGGGTGCCAGCGGGGTTGGCGTCGCGGCCATTCAGCTGGCCAAGCGGGCAGGCGCAGGCCTGATCCTGGCGACCGCCTCGTCGGATGCCCGGCTGGAGCGGCTCAAGCCGCTCGGTCTGGATCACGGCATCAATTATGCGGAAAAGGACGTGGTCAAGGAGGTCATGCGCCTGACCGATAACAAGGGTGCCAATGTCATCGTCGACTCCGTCGGTGGCCCCACCCTGCAGGGCTCGATCAACAGCCTGGCCTATCGTGGCCGGGTCTCCATGGTCGGCGCCGCCGGGCGCGAGCCCATGGTGGTGGATGTGGGCTCGATGATGGGTGGCAACCGCACCCTTTCGGGAGTCTTCCTCGGCGCGGAAATCGGTACGGACCGGGTCCATGACAATATCCAGCGCCTGATCGAGGATGCCGCGAAGGGCGAGCTGGAAGTGGTCATCGACAAGGTCTTCTCCCTGTCCGATGCCGCTGCAGCGCACGCCTATATCGAGAGCCGCGCCGCCGTCGGCCGCGTGGTCATGGTTCCGTAAAATCGAAAGACCACTTCATGCCCATAGCGAAAAACGGCGCCGTCGAGATCAACTACGAGACCTTCGGCGAGGCCGGCGCGCCGACCGTCCTGCTGATCAATGGCCTTGGGTCCCAGATGACCCGCTGGCCGGAGGCCTTCTGCGCCCTGCTGGCCGGGCGGGGCTATCGGGCCTTGCGGTTCGACAACCGCGACACCGGCAAGTCCACCTGGTTCAAGCCGGGCGAAACCTATAGTCTGTCGGACATGGCCGCCGACGGCATGGCCGTGCTCGACGCCATCGGGGTCAGGACCGCCCATGTGGTTGGGGTCTCCATGGGCGGCATGATCGCCCAGCTGACCGCCATCGAGCACCCTGACCGGGTCCTGTCCCTGACCTCCATCATGTCGGCCACCGGGGCGGCCGGGACCCTGGACCCAAGGCCCGATGCCGGGGCGACCCTGACGGCCGTCCCGCCGGATCCAGCGACGCATTACGAAGCCTATCTGGACCATGCCGTCGCAAGTGCCACGACAATCAGCAGCCCCGACCATCCCTGGCCGGAAGGTGCCCTGCGCGCCCGGGCCGCAGCGGAACATGCCCGGGCCTTTAACCCCACCGGCTCCGCCCGGCAGATGGGCGCGATCCGCGGGGACGGTGACCGGACCGAACGGCTTGGCAAGCTGAAGATCCCGACGGTGGTCCTGCATGGCGCAGATGACCCCCTGGTCCAGCTGGTCGGGGGCGAGGCAACGGCCAGGGCCATTCCCGGGGCGGAACTGCGGGTCATTCCCGGCATGGGTCACGACATGCCGCCAGCCCTCTATGATATTTTCCTCGACGCCATTCTGGCGGCGGCGACCAAGACACACTGATCCAGCGACAAGAAGGAATTCGGAAATGGGACGTCTCTCCGGCAAGACCGTAGTCATCACCGGCGCGGGCTCGGGCATTGGCCGGGCCAGCTCCCTGCTGTTCGCCAGTGAAGGGGCCCGGCTGATGATCGCCGACAAGTTCGAAACGGTCGATGAGACCGCCCGGATGGTCCGCGATGCCGGCGGGGTGGCCAGTTCCAGGGTCGGCGATGCCGGCGAAGAGGGCTTTGTGGAAAGCCTGCTGGCCGGGGCCGTGTCGGAATATGGCAGCCTCGATGCCATCTGGGCCAATGCCGGGATTTCCGGCGGCGCAACCGCCTTTCAGGACCAGGACGCCGCCTTCTGGTCCGAGGTCCTGCGGGTCAACCTTATCGGTCCCTTCCTGGCCATCAAGCACGCGACGAAGATCATGGTCCCCCAGGGCAAGGGCTCGATCATCTGCACGGCCTCGGTGGCGGGCATCCGCTCCGGCGCCGGTGGCTCGCCCTATTCGGCGTCAAAGGCCGGGGTGATCAACCTGGCCCAGACCTCGGCCAATGAGTTCTACGGCACCGGCGTGCGGATCAACTGCATCTGCCCCGGCCTGATCGAGACCGGCATGACCAAGCCCATCTTTGACGGTGCCCGGGCCCGGGGCAATGAAGACAAGATCGGCCAGCTCAACCCCATGAGCCGCTATGGCGTGCCGTCGGAAATCGCCCATGCCGGCCTGTGGCTGGCCTCGGACGACAGTTCCTATGTGAACGGTCAGGCCATTGTCGTGGATGGCGGCCTCTCCAGCTCCCACCCCGTGGTCCGCCGGAAAAAGTGATCTATCTGCTGAGGCACGGCCAGACGGAGTTCAACCTTGAGGGCCGATTCCAGGGACACCTGGATTCGCCCCTGACGGATTTGGGCGTGGCGCAGGCAAGCGCCATGGGACGTCGGGTGGCGACCCTGATCCCTCAACCTGAGGACTGGCGGATCATCGCCAGTCCCCTGGGCCGCGCTCAAGCCACAGCAAGGATTGTGGCTGACGCCTTAACTATAACAGCGATCGAGACCGACCCACGGCTAATCGAAATCACCGTGGGCCGATGGGATGGCCGCCTTAGGGCTGAAGTCGAACAAGAGGCTGGACCAAGCTTTGCCGCTTCAGGCTGGGATTTCAGGTCTCCAGACGGGGAAACCTTTGACTCCACCGCAGCCCGCACGCGCGACTGGCTAGAGAGCCTGCCGCCAGACGCCGAGCGACGGATCATCGCCGTCTCCCATGGCGTGACCAGCCGGGTCCTGCGCGGGGTTTATGCGGGGCTCAGCCGTGAGGAATCCCTGGCTCAAGCCGTCCCCCAGGACGCCTTCTTCCGCCTCAAAGACGGGCAAGTAACCCGCATTGAAACCTAGCGGCGGTCGGTCGCCCGCAGGACGGCCAACACGCCGAGGGTCAAGGCGACCCCCAAGCTGAAGGCTGCAGCCACGGCCCCGCCCAAGGCGACCGGCGGGGGTGGGCGTTCCTGCCAATGAACCACGGCCTCATCGGGTGGGTCTTTCAGAACATCGATATCGGTTTTGGACATGGCGGTCTCCCGGCGTGAGGGCTGTCAGATCACGGATCAGGGCGTGCTTCCTTGATCTGGAACACCTAACCCTCGCCAACGTCTGGCGTTCCGCGCCTTGCAAGGCTAAAAGCGCGATCCACTTCAAACCGCCAGATCGAGATCCCATGGCCGGCCATTCGAAATTCAAGAACATCATGCACCGCAAGGGCCGCGCCGACGCAGTCCGGTCCAAGCTGTTCTCCAAGCTGTCGCGCGAAATCACCGTGGCCGCCAAGTCAGGCATGCCTGATCCCAACATGAACGCCCGCCTGCGTCTGGCCGTCGCCAACGCCAAGGCCGAGTCCATGCCCAAGGATAATATCGACCGGGCCATCAAGAAGGCCACCGGCGGCGATGGCGAGACCTATGACGAAATCCGCTATGAAGGCTTTGGCCCCGGCGGCACCGGCGTCATCGTCGAGGTGCTGACCGACAACCGCAACCGTGCGGCGGCCAATGTCCGCTCGATCTTCGCCAAGAACGGCGGCAATCTGGGGGAAACCGGTTCGGTGTCCTTCATGTTCGACCGGCTGGGCCAGATCACCTATCCGGCTTCGGTCGGCACCGAAGACTCCGTCATGGAGGCCGCCATCGAAGCCGGGGCCGAGGATGTTGAGTCCGACGAAGATGGCCACACGGTCTACACCGCCTTTGACGCCCTGTCGGAAGTCTCCCAGGCGCTGGAAGCCAGCCTTGGCGCGGCCAAGTCCACCCACATCATCTGGCGGCCCAAGTCGCTGGTGCCGGTCGAGGGTGATACGGTGGCGACCATGATGAAGATGATCGACGCCCTGGAAGACGATGACGACGTCCAGAACGTCTATGGCAATTACGAAATCTCCGACGCCGACATGGACAAGTACGGCGGCTAGTGGTCTGAGTCCGACATTGGCATCCTATTGATACGACCCTCCGAGCCAATGTCGGACTCAGACCACTAGCAACTCTTTGATTCCAGTGGAGCTTCTAAATCTGACATTCGCGCGGAGCCTCTATGTCATGCGGGAGGCGAATGTCAGGTTTGCGCCACTGGTGACTGAATTCAGCCCACAGCTGCCTGATTATCGGGTGATTTGACAGGTCAGCCGTGCCACCTCGGCATAGGACCAGGCGATCTCATGAGCCCCGGCGGCACGCAGCTTGGCATCGTGTCCTTGGCGAATATGGCCCCCGGCGCAGAGTCCGATCACGCGCATACCAGCCGTTGCGGCTGCGGCGACCCCCGTGGGGGAATCCTCGATGACCGTTACTAGATCCGGGCTGATGCCAAGGGACTTCGCCGCATGCAGGTAGATGTCAGGGTGAGGCTTGCCCCGGGTCACATGGACGGCGGCGCTAAAGATCCTGCTGTCCTCGAAGTGATCGCGCAGGCCCATTTGATCCAAGTGATCAGTGATCCAAACCGGGCTGCTGGATGAGGCAATGGCACGGAGGCGACCCGCTAGGCTACTGAGAAATTCCGCCACCCCAGTCACTGGCGTTACCGGCATTGCGTTCTCGGCAGACAGAATTTCCCAGCGGCGGTAGAGGTCGGCCGGCGGGGCACGACCCCATATCCGATTTATGGACACCTGGCTGTCCTGCCAGTTTCGCCCCAGATAGTGCTCAAGCACGTCTTCAAGGCTGGTCGGCATCCCCGCTTCGGTCAGGGCCTGGGCCAAGGCCAGGCTGGAGGGGATTTCAGAGTCGGCGATAACGCCATCAAAGTCGAAAATAATCGGCAAGGCAGATCAGCTACGCCAGCGCAGGGTCACGGCCTCAACGGGATTTTTGAAGGGCCGCCTGGCCTCCCGGCTGGCCGCCCATTCCCGCTTCAGCTGCTGGTACCACTTGGCCTGCCTGTCGGCATCGTCGATCCACAGCAGGGAGGGGTCATATTTCAGGCCCTCGTTCTGCAGGTTCACCATGTCGCCGTCCTGATGCAGGAAGACACGGATCATCCGCCTGAACCAGGGCGCCAGCAGGCTGGCCACCCAGTGATCGGTCCAGACGATCTGGGTGATTCGGGTCTTGCGGTCGTGGACAGGGGTCAGGCAGGTCAGGGCCAGGACCTGATACTTGCCGACCATGACGTGCTCCCACCTCTGGCCGGGCAGGGCGAAGGTGATCTCGGTCTGTGGATCGCCGCCCAGCAGACGATAGAGCCGGTTACTCTTTGAGGGTGGATGGCGGGTCATGCAGAAGCCGCGCTCGGAGGGCGCGAAGGCCTTGGCCTTGTCGTGCTGACCCTTGGCCTTCCGCGACCACCACTGGCCATGGACATAGGGCGCATGGGTCGGGTCCATCAGGCCAACGACGGCGTGATCCATGTGGGCGTCGAAATCCATGCGGTCGACGAATTTTGGCGCGCCTTCCGCGCCCTCGAACACGGGCGGGGGTTCGGGCGGCTCGCCATCAAAGCGGGGATCGGCGCTGATCCAGATGAAGACCATCCCCTGGCTCTCGGCCGTCGGGTAGCGGCGGATCCGGATCCGGGCGATATCCAGGTCCTGGTCGTCCACCAGTGACGGAATGGCGGCGCAGGCCCCGTCCGTGCCGAACCGCCAGCCGTGATAGGGGCATTCCACTGAGGGACGGCCATCCGCCTCTTCCGTCAGACGCCCGGCCGACAGGGGTGCGGCCCGGTGGGGACAGACATCCTTGACCCCATAGACACCGCCCTTGCGGTCCCGGCCCAGCAGGACGGGTTCGCCAAGGATTTCATAGCGTTGCAGCTTGCCTGGTTTCAGGTCCCGGGACAGGGCGGCGAAATACCAGATGTCATGAAGGAACCCGCGTCCGAACCTTGCGTCGGCACCGGGCGGCTTGGCGATCTTGGTTTCACCATCAGGCATGGGCACAATCTAGTCTGACGCGGCCTTCAGGGGAAGGCGTCGGCTAGAGGCGGAACAGGGCGGCTGCCGCAGGGCCCAGGGACAGGGTTTCACCAGACAGGGCCGCGTCGCCTGTAGCAGGCTCCAGCAACCGGGCGGCCGACAGGCGTTGGTCTGAAAAAGAGGCTGACCCTTGGCTCATGTTGAACACGCAGAGCAAAGTCTCATCACCCTCGGTCCGGGTGAAGGCGAGGACGGGTTCGGGCGTTTCGATCAGCGCGATCTCCCCGCGGGTCAGGGCCGGAGAGGCCTTGCGCAGGGCGATCATCCGGCGGCTGAAGGCCAGCATGGAATCCGGGGCGGCTTCCTGGGTCGCTGCTGAAAGGCCTCTGTGTTCGACCGCCCGGGGTAGCCAGCCTGGAGCGTTCTCGTCCTCGGTCCAGGGCATGGGTGTGCGGGCACCGTCACGGCCCCTGGCGACAGGCCAGTAGAGGTCGCCCACGGGATCGCGCAACTGGGACCGGGTCAGGCTCTGGCCTTCGGGAAGGCCAAGTTCCTCCCCCTGGTAGATCAGGGTCGCCCCCTTCAGGGTCAGGAGAAGGGTGAACATCAGGCGTGCGACGGCCTCGGTCCCGCCGAAGCGGCTGACCGTGCGGGGAATGTCGTGATTGCAGAAGGAAATGCAGGGCCAGTGGTTGGGGAACCGCTCCAGGGTCTGCAAATGCTCCCGGAACGCCCTGGCCTCAAGTTTCCGCGCCTTGAGCAGGACGAAGGTATAGGCCGAGTGCAGGCCGTCCTCCGGGGAGCAATAGGCGCCGCAACGTTCCTCCTCCTCGGAGAACTCGCCAAAGACGAACCGCTCGCCGCCATTCCGGCCATTGTGTGCGTCCACCCGCCGCCGGACCACATCCAGCAGGGGAATGTTTTCAGGCAGGTTTGAATCGAACAGGTGCTGCTGCATGTCCCCGGCGTGGGACCAGTGGTGGCGCTCCCGCTGGGACGCCGGAATGGCAGGGTTATCCCGCAGGGCGGCGTCGTGCAGGAAGCAGCCGGCCACATCCAGCCGGAAGCCGTCGACGCCCCGGGCCAGCCAGAAGTCCAGCACCTTGAGGGCGGCCTCCTGGGCATCCGGGTTGAGCCAGTTGAGCTTGGGCTGCTGGCGCAGGAACTTGTGGTGATAGTGCTGGCGGCGCGCGGGCTGATAGGACCAGGCCGGACCGCCGAAAACCGACAGCCAGTTGTTGGGAGCCGTACCGTCATCGGCCGGATCTGCCCAGACATACCAGTCAGCCTTGGGGCCTCCCTGGCCGCCATCCCGGCTTTGCGCGAACCAAGCATGTTCGTCCGAGGTATGGGCCAGGACCTCGTCCAGCATGACCTTGATCCCCCGCCCGTGGGCGTCGGCAATCAGGGCGTCTAGATCTGCAAGTGTTCCATAGTCGGGATGAACGCCTTCATAGTCAGCGACATCATAGCCCCAGTCGCGGTTGGGCGAGGGGTGGATGGGCGAGAGCCAGATGGCGTCAACGCCCAGGCCCTGGATGTAATCGAGCTTCGAACGCACGCCGACAAGGTCGCCGTGTCCGTCTCCATTGGAGTCGCAGAAACTGCGTACATAGATGTGGTAGACGACCGCGCCTTTCCACCAGGGCGCAGTCGTCATGTCTCAGGCCTCGTCAGGGCGATTGATGATCTTCGACGCCAGACCGTAGGCGACGGCCGCTTCAGCACCCATCCAGAAATTACGCTGGGTATCGGCCAGGATCTTCTCATAGGACTGGCCGGTTTCCCGGGCGTAGATGCGGTTCATACGTTCACGCATCTTGACGATTTCCTCGGCCTCGATGGCGATGTCCGAGGCCTGACCGCGCACGCCGCCCGAGGGCTGGTGCAGCAGGAAGCGGGTATTGGGCAGGCAGAAGCGGTTTTCCTTGGCCGCGCCCACAAATATGCTCGCGCCCGCGCTGGCCACCCAGCCCGTGCCGATCATTTTCACCTGAGGGCCGCAGAACTTGATCATGTCATGGATGGTGTCGCCGCTTTCGACGTGACCGCCGGGCGAGTTGATGATGACCCGGATCGGCTTTTCAGCGTCGTCATTGGCCAGGGCCAGAAGCTGGGCGGTGACCCGCTCGGCCAGGCGCATGTTGATGGGCCCGAAGATCAGCACGGTGCGCGACTTGAACAGCGCGTTCTGAACCGGCCCCGCCGTCATCGGCATGTCCGGTTTGGGCTCGCCCTCTTCTTCGTCTTCGTCCAGCCGCCAGTTGCGCATGGTGTCTTTGCTCCGCGTATCCGTGAAAGGGAACCTGATGTGCGCCGCCGCGCTCTGCAAGGGGGGTCCCCGAAGTTGGTCGGGTTTTACTTGGACCCAGACGTTGCAATCAAGCGTGCATGGAAATCTAGATGCTGATCCGATTTTTTCCGGGTCAGCTGGGCAAGTTGGCCCGCAGGCAGACA
>CAIYSH010000079.1 GCA_903928755.1 uncultured Alphaproteobacteria bacterium
ATCCCACATGTCGGGACCATAGGGCAGTTCCAGGGCGGCGATGCGCTCTGTACCGTCCACCCGCTTGCGGGCGGCAGCCGGCAGGTCAGCCAGCAGCTTTTCCACACTCTCATCACCCATGGCACCGCGGAGGCCAGGTGCGTTGACCCGGGCCATGATCACTTCATTGCCGAGAATCTGCCAGGGCCGACCGGCCTTGACCGAGGCCTTGAGGCCCGCGCCCAGCCAGGCTTCCTGGGCAGCACCCATCATCTTCCGCTTGGGGTCGTTGAGCCTGGCCTTGAAGCCAGCCACATCGGGCTTGCCATCGGGGCCGACCTTGAGATCGCGGTCATAGGTGACCTGCTGGTCCCGGGCCGTCAGGCGGGTTTCCACCATGAACAGGCTGGCCACATCGCCGAAGTGGAAGGCGCGGTTGATGGCAAAGCCGTGATCGGCGGGCTCGCGGATCGGCATCCACTCGTAATAGGCCTTGATGGCGGCAGCCTTGCGGGCATTCCAGTCGCCGTCCGTGACCGGGTTGTGGTGCTGGGCGCCGCCCACATAGCTGTCATTGGCCGTCTCATGGTCATCCCAGACCACGATCCAGGGGGCCCGGGCATGGGCCGCCTGAAGCTGGCCGTCCGACTTGTGGCAGGCATGCCGGGTCCGGTAGTCGGCCAGGGTGATGCAGTCATGGGCTGGTTCCGGCTGGCGGTTCAGCAGCTTGCCGGTCTCATAGCCATAGCCCTCAGGGGCGTATTCGTAGATGTAGTCGCCAAGGTGCAGCACGGCATCGACACGCTCAAGTTTCGCGATGGCCTCATAGGCGTTGAAATAGCCACCGGAATAGAGGCTGCAGGTGGCCACAGCCAGAACCACATCCTTCACAGAGCCCGTGGGCAGGGTGCGGGTCCGGCCCATGGGTGAGGTCACGCCATTGGCAGTGAATTCAAAAGTATAGGACCGCTCGGGATCCAGACCGGACACATCGACCTTGACCGTATGGTCTCGGCTGGCATCGGTGACGCCAGAGCCGGACTTCGCGCCACCGGCCCGGCGATCCATGGGGATCAGCTTCCAGCTGTAAGCGATGGAATCAGCATCGGGGGCATCAGGGGTGATCCGTGTCCAGAGGATGACCCGGTCTGCCAGGGGGTCGCCCGACGCAACACCGTGCTTGAAGGCCACTGCACCGGTATGGGCCGCAGCACGCGCCATGGCGGGAACGGCGGCAGTAAGTCCAAACAGGCTGAGGGCGTGACGGCGACTCATACGCATGGGGGATGGCTCCGGCTGGTGTTTCGATCCCCATATTGACGGGGTATGACAGACGTATGTCGAGACCTGCATCCCTTGCAGGATCGTTACTTTGTCCCAGGTCTGTGTGATCATGCAATCCATGCTCGCGTTCCCGCCACCAGATCCCGACGAAGATGAAGCCTCTGGCGCGGTAACGGTGATGGTCACGGTGGCCGAAGGCGGTGGCCGCCTGGACAAGGCCCTGGCCGATGCCGCACCGGATCTGTCCCGGGCGCGCATTCAGGCCCTGATGACCCAGGGCCAGGTCAGGCTGGCCGGTCAGCCCCTGACCAACCTGTCGGCCCGGGCCGCAGCCGGAACCTATGAACTGACCCTGCCCCCGCCGACCCCGGCAGAACCGCAGCCGGAGGATGTTCCTCTGACGGTGCTCTATGAGGACGCCCACCTGATCGTGGTCGACAAGCCACCGGGCATGGCTGTCCACCCGGCACCGGGCAGTGAGACCGGCACACTGGTCAATGCCCTGCTGCACCATTGCGGTGCCAGCCTGTCGGGAATTGGTGGTGTGGCACGTCCGGGCATTGTCCACCGGATCGACAAGGACACCTCGGGCATTGTGGTGTCCGCCAAGTCCGATGCGGCCCATCAGGGACTGTCAGCCCTGTTCGCGGCCCATGACATCGACCGGGTTTATGTGGCCCTGGTTCGCGGCGCGCCAAAGCCCCGGTCAGGTTCCCTTGAAACGCGGATCGGGCGCTCCAGCACTGACCGCAAGAAGATGGCGGTGCTCAGGGCCGGCGGCCGGGAGGCCATCACCCACTATCAGACCACGACCCTTTTCGGAACCGAGGACAAGCCCCTGGCCGCCCTGGTGGCCTGCCGGCTGGAAACCGGCCGCACCCACCAGATCCGGGTGCATCTGGCCGCCCTCGGCGCACCCTGTCTGGGGGATCCGGTCTATGGGGCCGGAGCACCGACCCAGAAGGTCCGGGACGCCATGGACGAGGCCGGTCTCGCCCGGCAGGCCCTGCATGCCAGCGTCCTGGGTTTCGTGCACCCGGTGACGGGTGAGACCCTGCGGTTCGAAAGCCCCCTGCCCGGCGATATGGCCCGTCTGAAAGACAAGCTGGGCGAATTGTAAGAAAGTCTCGTGGACCGGCGCCTTGATGCCGCCCCATAGGCATACCTATCTAAGCGCCGGAGAGCGCGGAACGGTCGTCGATGGCGGGCGTTACGTAATGCAAAGGGGTAACGATCATGGCTGTGACTTCACTGACGGTGATGTCGCCGGAAGGCGGACTGAGCCGGTATCTGACGGAAATCCGCAAATTTCCCATGCTGGCCCGGGACGAGGAGTTCATGCTGGCCAAGCGCTGGAAGGAACATCAGGATCCGGAAGCGGCCCACCGCATGGTGACAAGCCACCTGCGGCTCGTGGCCAAGATCGCCATGGGCTATCGCGGCTATGGCCTGCCG
>CAIYSH010000080.1 GCA_903928755.1 uncultured Alphaproteobacteria bacterium
GACCCGCAAGCCAGGAGACCTGCCCGGCGCGATCGTCCTTCGACCGGCCGGGGTGTGCTGGGCGAACGGGGGTTTCCCGAGCGGCGATGCTTCCTTGAGCCCCTGTGCAAGCGGGGGTTCGCCATCGCTTGACCGGGACTGACCCATGAAGACTCTCTTGCTGGCCGCCACGGCCCTCACCTTGCACGGCCCTCAATCCGCCAGGGCTGAAACCTCCATTTCCGAAATAGTCGTTGTCGGCACGCGCACGCCGCAGGCCCTCGGCCGACTGGGTCAGCAGGTTTCGGTGGTGTCCCCTGCGGACTTGAAGACGCACCAGGCCGTGGTGATCTCAGACCTGCTCGCGACCCTGCCAGGCGTCGGCGTCAGTCGGAATGGCGGCCCGGGCGGCGTGACCTCGGTCCGTATCCGAGGTGCCGAAACGGACCAGACCTTGGTCCTGGTGGATGGCGTCAAGCTGAACGATCCGTCCTCGGCGGGCGGTGCCTACAATTTCGCGAACCTGCTGGCGGGCCCCGTCGCCTCTGTCGAAGTCCTGCGTGGTGCTCAGTCCACCCTGTGGGGCAGCCAGGCCATTGGCGGGGTGGTCAATATTGTGACCCCCCTGCCGACAAGATCCCTGGAAGGCGCGGCCTCGTTTGAGGGCGGATCCTCTGGTCAAGCCGATGGGCGACTGAGCGTCGGCGGCGTGGCCAGGGGCCTGACCTGGGGCGTGTCTGGCGAGAGCTTTGCCAACACGGGCGTATCGGCTTTTCGTGGCGGCCGCGAACCTGACGGCTATCGTCATCAGGGTCTGTCGGGCCGGGCAAGCTATGATCTGCCCGGCGATCTCCGTCTGGACGTCAGGGGCCTCTGGTCCCGGGGCCGCGTAAAGATCGACGGCTTTCCGCCCCCCGACTACGTCTTTGCCGATGACGGCGAATACAGTCTTACAGAGACCAGGCTTGGCTATCTGGGTCTGAGCTTCCCCTTGGTGGGTGGGCGACTGAAGAACCGATTGGGGCTGTCGCAGACCACCACCGACACTGACAGTTTTGACCCGACCCAGGCCGGAACCTCCTTGACCTACCAGACCCAGGGCGAGACCCGTCGTTCTGAATACCAGGGCGTCATCGAGCTTTCGCCGAGCTGGCAGGCCACTTTTGGCGCTGAACGCGAGGCTTCGCGGGCGCAAACCGCGGCACCGAGCGCCTACGACCCGCACCCCGTTCCAGGCCTCGCCCATACGGGTCTTTCAAGCTTTTACGCCCAGGCCCTCGGAGACCTGGCTTCGGGTCTCACCCTGACCGCTGGATTGCGCCATGATCGGCACGACGCCTTTGGTGACCACACGCTTGGCCAGGCTGCCCTGGCCTGGAGATTGCCTGACGGGACCACGATCATAAGGGCCAGCCTCGCCCAGGGCTTCAAGGCTCCGACCCTCTACCAGCTCTATAGCGAATACGGGACGCTGACCCTTGCTCCGGAGTCCGCCAATAGCGGCGATCTTGGGGTTGAGCACAGGTTGGATGCTGTCAACGCTAACGTCTCAGCCACGGTCTTTCATCGCCAGACCCGGGATCAGATCGATTTCGTGTCCTGCGCTTTCGGTGCGACCAGCGCCGCTTGTCGCCCCGAGGGCATCCGCCGTTACGGCTATTACGACAATATCGCCCGCACGCGGGCCCGGGGTCTGGAACTGACCGCAGATGTGACGGTGGCAGCCCTGACCTTGAGCGGCAATTACAGCTATGTGGATGTGACCAACCAGGCTTCGGCGTCTGCCAATTACGGCAAGCGATTGGCGCGGCGACCGATCCACCAGGCCAATCTGAACGCCGACTATCGCGCTGTATCGGGCCTCAGCCTTGGCTTCGGGCTGCGCTTTGCGGGCAAGAGTTTTGATGACGCCGCCAACACCTATCGACTGAAAGCCTACGCCCTGACGGACCTTCGGTTGTCCTATCCGGTCAGGTCCGGTCTTGAGGCCTATGGTCGCGTTGAGAACCTCTTTGACCGCCGCTATGAACCCACCAGAGACTATGGCACCCCCGGGCGCGGAATTTTTCTCGGACTTCGCGGGCACTTCTAGCCATTTCCGCCATTGGCGAGGGCGATCAAAGCCCCTAACCCATGCGGTCTAACTCCCCTGAGGTTTCCATGAAGCGCATTGTCTCGATCCTGGCCTTCCTGACCCTGTCATCGGCCTTCCCGGCCCTGGCACAGGTCATAGAGCGATCGGTTGATCCCACCACCGCCCGCACCCTGCATGATGGTCCGGTGGTGGGCTATGTCGATGCCGAAACCGGAGCCCAGGCCTGGCGGGCAATTCCGTTTGCCAAGCCCCCTGTCGGGGATCTGCGCTGGCGCGCACCGCGACCTGCAGACGCCTGGTCGGCGCCGCGGATCTCCACCCGGGCAGCCCCCTGGTGCCCCCAGGAACTGAGTTCCATGGACGGGGTCGACAAGGCCAGGTTTGGCCAGGTCGCCGGGCAGGAGGATTGCCTCTATCTGGATGTCTATGCCCCGCCCATGACCGCCCAGACGGCGGCCACCGCCAAGCTGCCGATCATGATGTGGATCCACGGCGGGTCCAATACCTGGGGTCGTGCCGAACAGTATGATGGTTCGGCGCTTGCCGCCCGTTTCAAGGTCGTGGTCGTGGTTGTGCAGTACCGGTTGGGAGCCCTCGGCTGGTTCGCCCATCCGGCCCTGCGCGAAGGGGGAGCCATGCCGGACGATGCGTCGGCCAACTTCGGTACCCTTGATCAGATCCGCGCCCTGGAATGGATCCAGCAGAACGGCGGGATTTTCGGCGGGGATACGGGGCGGGTGACGATTTTTGGCGAAAGTGCCGGTGGTCAGAATGTGGCGACCTTGCTGACCAGCCCCCGGGCCAAGGGCCTGTTTCATCGGGCGATCATCCAGTCCGGCAGTTTCCGGTCCGAACCGCTTGCCCTTGCCGAGGGCCAGACAGGGGAGAGCCCGGTTTCAGGCCTGACCATCGCCGGCAGGATTGTCGGGAAAGGTCAGGCCGTCACGGCCGCAGCCCTCCGCGCCGCACCGGTCAGCGCCATCTATGATGCCTACAAGACCGAAGGGCGCGAACTGGACCCCTTCC
>CAIYSH010000081.1 GCA_903928755.1 uncultured Alphaproteobacteria bacterium
AGTTTGACTGGCGCAAGGCCAATCCGGTGGGCTCCTTGAGTTTCCTGCAGGCGCATGGCGACCTTGTCGGGCTGTCTGCGGTCGGATTCCTGTTCCAGCTGGCCCACACGGTCCTGCCGTCCATATTCGTGCTCTATGCCGGTTACCGCTATCACTGGACCAGTGACATCATCGGCCTGACCATGATGGGCACGGGCATACTGGGGGTTCTGGTCCAGATCTTCGCCGTCGGGCCGGTCGTCAAACGGATCGGCGAACGGGGCGCCCTGCTTCTGGGCACCATAGGCGGGGCGACAGGGTTCCTGCTCTACGGCCTGTCGACCGAGGGCTGGATGTATCTTGCCGCGGCACCCGTCTTCGCCCTGACCAACTTCCTGCAGCCGGGCCTGCAGGGCCTGATGACCCGAAGGGTCGGACCGCAGGAACAAGGCCAGCTCCAGGGGGCCAATCAGGCCCTGCAGGGGATTGGCTCGGTTCTGGGGCCCTTGATTTTCAACGGCACCTTTGCCTGGGCCATACATCAGGACCGGACCCTGCACATGCCCGGCCTGCCGATCTTCATTGCTGCGGGCCTGCTGCTGAGCGCCTTCCTGATGGCGGTGAAGGTGGGGCATGCACCTGAGCCGGTTGAGGCCGTGATCGCCTGACCTTGCCAATGCCTGACCGGGGGTATTAAGCTGAACCCATGATCGGGATCGAGACCATGACAGCCTAGACGCCGCCGGCAGGGATATGTCCCGCGCCAGAGCGTCCGCGTCGGCCTGCCCGCAGGCCGGGTAGCTTTCCTTGCCGGTTTGACCGGTAACCTTTCCGGGTTTTCAGTCATGTCTCAATCCGAAATCCCGGCCTCCCGCCGGGCAGGTCTCGCCTTCATCGCGGTGACCGTCTGTCTGGATGTGGTCTCCCACACCATTGTCTTTCCGGTTCTGCCGCACCTGGTGGAGCAGTTGCTGCATGGCGACCGCCCCGGGGCAGCCCGCTGGGTGGGGGTTCTGTTCGCAGGCTGGTCACTGGCCCAGTTCTTTGCGGCCCCGGTGCTTGGCATGTTGTCGGATCGATACGGTCGTCGGCCGGTCATCCTGATATCCGTCTTCGGCCTGGCCCTGGATCTCGTGGTGACGGCCCTGGCACCAACCCTGACCTGGCTTTTCATTGCAAGGGTCATTTGCGGTCTGACGGCCGGAGCGCAGACAGCGGCCATGGCCTATGTCGCCGACATCACCCCGGCGGAGGATCGAACACAGCGTTATGGCCTGCTGAATGCGGCGGCCTGGACAGGAGTCATTCTCGGCCCGGCTCTCGGCGGTGTGCTCGGGGCTCTCGACATGCGGGCCCCGTTCTGGGTGGCGGCGGCGGTCGCCCTGGTCAATGGTCTCTACGGCCTGATCGTGCTTCCGGAGTCACTGCCCCGGGAAAGCCGGGCACCCCTGCGCTGGCGGCAGGCCAATCCTTGGGCCAGCCTGACCCTGCTTAGGGAACGGCAAGGGCTTCTGGTCCTTGGGGTTGTCCTGCTTCTGCTCTGGTTCGCGGGTCAGTCGATCAACAGCGTTTTCGTGCTCTACACAGACTACCGCTATCACTGGACGCCCATGGCGCTGGGGATTTTCTGCAGTGCCCTGGCTGTCGGCAACATCCTTGTGCAGACCCAGCTGGCCAGTCGCGCGGCCAGGCGTCTTGGCGAACGGACAACCGTGCTGGCGGGCCTGGCTTTCCAGGTGGCCGGATTCATCGCCATAGGACTGGCCCCAACGGGGATCCTGTTCTGGCTGGCCAATATCCCGATGATCCTGTCCAGTATTGCAGGACCGGCCCTGCAGGCCATGATGACCTCCCGGGTTCATCCCGATGAACAGGGCAGGCTGCAGGGGGCCATGGGGTCCATAGGCAGCATGACCGGCCTGGTTGCCCCCGTTGCCTTCACCCAGCTCTTTGCCTGGGCCATCAGTCTGGGCCATGGGCCTGGGTGGTCAGGCCTGACCATTCTGGCAGGCGCCGTCCTGAGCGCCTTCGCCTGGGGCCTGGTGCTGATTTCCAGACGGGAGGTCGAGCCAGGATTGTCAGGGAATTGATTCCGTTGCCATGTTTGCGCCAGAAATCCCTGCTGACTGCAATCGTCTCCAATAATTCCGGAATGTCCATGCACGCCCATCGCGTCCTGATCCCCGCTTTGATCCTACTTGCTGCCTGCTCGGACCCGTCTTCGCGGTCCAATGCCCAGCAGCCGGCCCTGGCCCAGCCGACCCGTGCCGCGCCCAGCGAAGCCCTGACCATGAAGGCCTCCTTTGCCCCGGTCGTGAAGCGCGCAGCCCCGGCCGTGGTGAACATCTCGTCCAAGCGCCTGGTCCGGCAGTCCAATGATCCCTTCTGGGAGTTTTTCGGCCTCGGCGCGCCCCAGAACCGCATTGAGGGTTCCCTCGGCTCCGGGGTCATTGTCCGGTCGGACGGCATCATCGTCACCAATAACCATGTCATTGCAGGCGGACAGGAAATCACCGTCGCCCTGTCGGACCGCCGCGAGTTTCCGGCCAAGGTGCTGCTTTCCGACCCCCGGCTGGACCTGGCCGTGCTGAAAATCGATGCCGGTGCAGAGCGCTTGCCGGTCCTGGCCATCGACGATTCCGGCGAGGCCCAGGTCGGTGATCTGGTCCTGGCCATAGGTGACCCCTTTGGTGTCGGTCAGACCGTGACCAACGGGATCATCTCGGCCCTCAACCGGACAGCTGACCCCAATGGCGAGGCGGTCACCGCTTATATCCAGACTGACGCGGCCATTAATCCCGGCAATTCCGGCGGGGCTCTGGTGGACATGGACGGTGACCTGATCGGTGTGAACAGTTTCATTGTCTCCCGCTCGGGGACATCCTCTGGGGTCGGCTTTGCCGTGCCTGCGGCCATGGTCCGGCGGGTCGTCGAAACCGCGGCCGGGGGCGGTCATACCCTGGTGCGGTCCTGGCTCGGGGCGCACACCCAGACCGTGACCGGTGAAATTGCCAAGTCTCTTGGACTGCCATCGCCACAGGGGGCCCTTGTTGCTGACATCTGGCCAGGTGGCGCGGCCGATCGGGCTGGCCTCAGGCAGGGCGATGTCATCACCGCGGTGAATGGCCGGCCGGTCATTGATGCGTCCACGGTGTCCTATGCCGTTGGAGCCGTCCGTCCGGGGGACACGCTAAAGGTCGGTATCCGCAGGGGAAGTGCCAATCAGGTCCTGACCTTCCGTGCCGAAGCCCCGCCGGCGACACCTGCGCGCGATGAGCAGCTGCTGCAGGGACGCCACCCGTTTGACGGGGCCACCGTAGTCAATCTGTCGCCGGCCGTGGCCGATGAACTGGGTCTGGATCCATTTCTGGGCAAGGGGGTCATGGTGTTCAAAATCGGTCGGGGCTTTGCCCTCAATGCCGGCATCCAGCCGGGAGACCTGATCAGAAGGATCAATGGCCGCGACATCGGCAATGTTGCCGACATGCGCTCAGCCCTGTCTGCGCCGGGCGGCCAGTGGCAGGTGACGATCATCCGTGGGGGGCAGGAAATCACGGGGACCTTCCGCACCTGAGGCAAAGCCTGATACAGCCCTGCCATGGCAGATCTCTTTGAAGCGGCAGGACTGACATCGCAGGCACCTTCGCCCCTGGCAGATCGTCTGCGCCCTCAGACCCTGGGCGATGTGGTGGGGCAGGACCATCTGCTTGGCGCAGAGGGGCCCATTGGCCGGATGGCGGCCGCTAAGCGGCTGTCGTCCATGATCCTGTGGGGCCCTCCTGGCACCGGCAAGACAACGATTGCCCGTCTGCTGGCCAGGGCGGCGGGCTATGAATTCCAGCAATTGTCTGCTGTTTTCTCCGGTGTGGCGGACCTGAAGAAGGCCTTTGAACAGGCGCGGGTCCGCCGGTCTGCCGGCCAGTCAACCCTGCTGTTTGTCGACGAAATCCACCGCTTCAATCGTGCCCAGCAGGATGGATTCCTGCCCTTCGTCGAGGAAGGCATCGTCACCCTGGTCGGGGCAACCACCGAGAATCCGTCTTTCGAACTCAATGGTGCCTTGCTGTCCCGGGCCCAGGTCTATGTGCTCAGGCGCCTGGACGAGGAGGCACTCGAGGCCCTGCTTGCCAAGGCAGAGGTCCATGAAGCCAGACCCCTGCCACTGGACGTCGAGGCGCGCGCCGCTCTGATCGCCATGGCCGATGGTGATGGCCGCTATCTGCTGACCCTGGCTGAGACCCTGTTCAATGTCGGCACCGCCCACCCTCTGGATCCCCAGGGGCTCAGCCTGTTCCTCCAGAAGCGCAGCCCGGCCTACGACAAGGACCGGGAGGGGCACTACAACCTCATTTCCGCCCTGCACAAATCCATTCGGGGCTCGGATCCCGACGCGGCCCTCTACTGGCTGGCGCGCATGCTGGAGGGCGGGGAGGATCCCCTGTTCATTGCCCGTCGATTGATCCGGGCGGCCATGGAAGACATTGGGGAAGCCGATCCCATGTCTCTGGTGCTCGCGAACGCGGCCAAGGATGCTTACGACTTTCTTGGCAGTCCGGAGGGCGAGATTGCCCTGGCCCAGGTGGTGGTGCATCTGGCCTCCGCGCCCAAGTCCAACGCGGTCTATGCTGCCTATAATGCCGCGCGAAAGGCAGCCCGGGAGACCGGCTCCCTCGCACCGCCAGCCCACATCCTCAACGCGCCAACCAGGCTGATGAAAGACCTGGGTTATGGCCAGGGTTATGCCTATGACCACGACGTTCCTGGAGGGTTTTCGGGCCAGAACTATTTTCCGGACGGCATGGCCCGGCGTAAATTCTACGACCCCAAGGGCGAAGGTGTTGAAGGCCGGATCAAGGAACGCCTCGATCGTTGGGCCCAGACGCGCAAGGACACAAAGTGATCGTCCTCAGCCCTGAAGAAACCGCCTTTGTCCGCGGCCTGGTCATTTTCGAGGACGCCCATATCCTGGCGCTCAACAAGCCGGCGGGACTGTCAAGTCAGGGCGGTCGGGGGCAGGTGCACACCCTGGACGAACTGGTCTGGGCCTTCGCCAGGCCGGGCAAGGCGAGGCCACGGCTGATCCATCGTCTGGACCGTGATACCTCCGGCGTCATCCTCACGGCGAAGACCAAGCCAGCGGCAGGATTCCTCGGCAAGGCCATGATGGCGCGGAAGTTTTCCAAGACCTATCGCGCCATTGTCACCCCTGGCGCGCCGGTCCCCCGGGAGGGCCTGATCACCGAGCCCCTGCGCCGGGATGAGGCGGGGCGGGAAGCCTATATGCGGATTTGCGCCCCTGATCATCCAGACGCCGAGACCGCCGAAACCCGCTATCGCACCCTGGCCATGACCGAGACCTGTGCCCTGCTGGACCTCGCCCCGCAGACCGGGCGGATGCACCAGTTGCGGGTCCATCTGGCCTCCATGGGCCGGCCCATCGCCGGAGATGCCCGGTATGGCGGAGCCCTGGCAGTAGATGGTGTCGCTGTGCCCAGGCTGATGCTGCATGCTGCGGCCCTGCGCTTTCCTCATCCCGATGGCGGCAGTCAGCGCATTGAGGCACCCACCCCGCCCGACATGGCCGAAATCCTCAAGGCCCTGTCATTGGGTTAGCGCCCTTTGCTCTGCAGCCGCGTCCGGCGCATAAGGGGGCATGAACAAGTTTTTCCTCGTGGCCCTTGGCGGGGCAGTGGGCTCGGTGGCCCGCTACGCCCTGGGCGGCCTGACCCTGCGCTGGTTCGGACCCGGATGGCCGTATGGCACCTTCGCGGCAAACCTGGCGGGCGGCTGTCTGATCGGGCTGCTGGCCGGTTTTCTGGCCCACAAGGGGGGGGGCGATCAGGAGCGCGTGCGTCTCCTGCTGCAGGTGGGCGTGCTTGGAGGGTTCACGACCTTTTCGGCCTATTCCCTGGAAACGGCTCTGATGATTGAACGCAAGACCTATGGCGCTGCTGTCGGCTATGCTGTCGGCTCGGTCGTGCTGTCCATCCTGGCCGTTTTTGCCGGTCTGATGATTGCGCGGAAGGTCTTCGCATGAAGGAAGTCCGCACCCTGCATGTGGATGCCGGTGAAGACGGTGTGCGTCTGGACCGCTGGTTCAAACGTCGCTGGCCACACCTGAACCACATCCAGATCCAGAAGCTGGCCCGCTCGGGACAGATCCGGGTCGATGGTGCCCGTGCCAAGCCCGATACCCGACTGTCGGCCGGAGCACAGATCCGCGTGCCGCCCCTTCCGGACGCACCGGCGCCGGGCGAGCGCGAGAAGCAACTCGATTCCCGGGACACCGCCTTTGCAAAGAGCCTGGTGCTCTTTGAGGACGAGGAGGTCCTGGTCCTCAACAAGCCCGCCGGCCTTGCCGTGCAGGGTGGCACCAAAACCAAACACCATATCGACCGCCTGCTGAGCGCCTGGGGCGAGGGACTTGAGCGGCCCCGGCTGGTTCACCGCCTGGACCGCGATACCTCAGGCGTGCTCGTCCTTGGCAAGACGCCGGGCGCTGCGGCCAAGCTGGCGGGCGCGTTTGCCCGACGCAAGGCCCAGAAGACCTACTGGGCTCTGGTCATGGGTCACCCCCGGCCTCAGGACGGCATACTGTCACTCCCATTGATCAAGAAGGGCGTCGGGGATCGCGAAATGGTGGTGCCCGCCGAGCCCAAGGAGCCGGGCTCCGAAGCTGCCGAGACCGAATTCACCATGATTTCGAGGGCGGGTGCGCGGGTTGCCTGGATGGCTCTGCGCCCCCATACCGGACGGACCCACCAGTTGAGGGTCCACATGCTGGCCATGGGCCACCCCATTCTGGGTGATCCGAAATACAAGAACGCCGAGTCCGTTGAGCTGTCCGGCCCGCTCAAACTTCAGCTGCATGCGCGCCGCCTGAGCCTGCCGCATCCCTCCCGGGGGACTCTGGTGCTCGAGGCACCGATCAGCCCGGAAATGAAGGCCGGCTTTGCCAGGTTCGGCTTTGATCCACACGAGGCTGACCCGGATCCCTTCGCCAAGAAGCGTCGCTAGATCCCGCTGTGCCCACGGGGCGCGGTTCCTGCCTTGCGCAATCCGGCTCCAGGCCTCATTTCCACGGCGGCAGGTCCGCATGGTGGCGATGACCGGAGGACGACGCGTGGCGGAAAGAGGATTTCAGGAACCGGGCGAGAAACCCAGAAGGTTCTATGCTTCGGTGGCTGTGCAGGCCGAAGGCTCCGGTTTTCAGGTCCTGCTGGACGGGCGCAGTCCACGCTCTTCCAAGGGCGCGAAACTGTCGGCTCCGACCGAGGCGCTCGCCCGGATGATGGCAAACGAATGGGCCGCTCAGGGCGACTTCATCGAACTTGCGGGCATGAACGCCACCCGCCTTGGATTCACGGCCCTCGAAGCCATACCGTCGGCCCGCGATCAGGTGGCCCAGCAGTTCGCAGACTACGCCGGATCGGACCTGATCTGTTATTTCGCTGAAGCTCCGACCGCCCTTGTGCAGCGCCAGACCGAGGCCTGGGAACCCGTGCTTGCGCGGGCCGAATCCGAACTGGGCCTTCCCTTTGTCCGCGCCGCCGGCATTCGCCATCAGCGCCAGCCGGATCTGACCCTTTCCGGGGTGAAGGCCCTGGCTCTGGCCCATGATGACTTCGGTCTGGCGGGACTGGCCTTTGGCGCGCCCCTGTTCGGCTCGGCCATACTGACCCTGGCGCTCTGCAAGGGCTGGATGTCCGGGGAAGATGCCTATGCCCTCAGCCGGGTCGACGAGGTCTTCCAGGAAGAAAAATGGGGCATAGATGAAGAAGCCGCAGAGCGGACCGCGCGGCTGACCCTGGAAGCGCAGATGCTGGGCCAGTGGTTCCAGGCCCTGCGGGCCTGACCAATATCCTTGTCCGATGTGACTTAACTTCTGCCCTGAGGGGAATTAGACTTCAGCCAAGCTGATTTTCAGGAGACTATTTCCATGTCGTTTTCCGCCCGCATGCTTCTGCTGAGCACAGCCCTGGTCACCGCCATGCCAGGCGCAGGTCTGGCGCAGGGGAAACCCGCCAAGCCCAGCAATGCACAGAAAATGCAGGCGGCCGCCGTCACCGACATTCCACACTGCTACCGGAAGCTAGGTACGGTCTCCATCGCCAATGGCGACGATGCCTATGGCTGGACCCAGTTCAACCTGGCGCCACCTGAAAAACTGCTGAAGGTGCTGGTCCAGAAGTCGGGCTGCTTTACGCTGGTGGATCGTGGTGCAGGCCTGAATGCCGCGGCGACCGAGCGCGACATCGGCGGCACAATGGGCCTGCAGCGCGGGTCGAACGTCGGCAAGGGACAGGTCAAGGCGGCTGACTATGTCCTGGTGGCTGAAGTCCAGGCGCAGAGTGGCAATGCCGCGGGCTCTGCCGTGGCGGGGATTGCCGGTGCCCTGATCGGCGGCACAGTTGGTGGCCTGGTCGGTGGCATCAAGACCCGCAAGCTTGAGGCCAACACAGTCCTCTCCCTGACCAATGTCCGCACCACCGAGACGGTTGCGATACAGGACGGCTATGCGGTCAAAACCGATGTTTCCTGGGGTGCCGGCGGCGGGCTGGGCGGATTCAGCGGTCTCGGCGGCGTGGTCGGCGGCGGTTATGAAGACACCGACACCGGCCGGATCGTCACCCTGGCCTTCATCCAGGCCTATTCAAAGATGGTCGGCGAACTGGGTCTGCTGGGCGATGGTCCGGCTCCGGCCCAGGCGGCACCGTCCAGGACCTTCGTCGCGACGGCGCCGCTGAATCTCCGCAAGGGGCCCGACGCGAAGGCCGCAGTGGTCCGCAACCTGCCGGTGGGGGCGACTGTCTATCCGACGGGCAACAAGGAAGGCCTGTGGTGGGAAGTGGCCGACGAGAACGACAATACCGGCTGGGTGCTCAACACCAAGCTTGAGCCGTCCAAATAGGTCAGATCGAGAAGCTGACGCCGCAGCCGCAGCTGGACTTGGCGTTGGGGTTGCGGATCCGGAATTCGGCGCCGGCCAGTTCGTCGACAAAGTCGATTTCCGAACCCTTGAGAAGGACCAGACTCATCTCGTCCACCAGGGCGGCAGCGCCATCGCACTCGACCCTGATGTCGTCAGGATTGGCGGTATCCACCAGATCGAACTGATACTGGAAGCCAGAGCAGCCGCCGCCTTCCACCGCAATGCGGAGCATGATGGCTCGCCCCTCGGTGGTGCCGATGGTGGCGATCCGCTTGGCGGCGGCAGGGGTCAGGGTGAGGTCAGGTCGGGTCATGGCTGCTATATCTTTATTTCTACCCTATATGAGGGCCTAAGCAGGCCTCACCAAGGGGTCAATTCATTTGTGCAGGATTGAATGATCACGCCCCGGGCCCCTTTTGCAGAAGATGCCGCAAAGTCGCGGGGACGCAAGATCGCAGAGCCTGAAAGCCGCACCCGCACGCCCTTCGCCAGGGATCGCGACCGGATCATCCATTCCACCGCCTTCCGCCGGTTGAAGGAGAAGACACAGGTCTTTGTTGCCCATGAAGGCGACCACTACCGGACCCGTCTCACCCATTCCCTCGAAGTGGCCCAGGTGGCCCGGACCCTGGCCACCGCCATGGGGCTGGAAGCGGACCTGGCCGAAACCATCGCCCTGGCCCATGATCTGGGTCATCCGCCCTTTGGCCATGCCGGCGAGGATGAACTGGACAACCAGATGGCGGCCTTTGGCGGCTTCGACCACAACGTCCAGACCTTCCGTGTGGTCTCCAAGCTCGAGCGCCGTTATCCCCGCTGGGAAGGGCTTAATCTGACTTGGGAAACCCTCGAAGGCATCATCAAGCACAATGGTCCGGTGCTGGAAAAGCTCTCCAAGCCGTCCTGGAAGGCTGTGGTGGATTTTGACAAGGGTTATGACCTCGGCCTGGGAACCTGGGCCTCTGCGGAGGCGCAGGTCGCCGCGCTGGCAGATGATATCGCCTACAACAATCATGACGTGGACGATGGCGTGGCTGCCGGGATCTTCCACCTCAAGGAATTGCTCGATGTCCCCTTGATCGGCCCCATCCTGCACGGGGTCTACAAGGAATACCCTGACCTGGATCCGGTCATTGTCCGCATGGAAGCCGTGCGGCGGATGATCGGGGTAATGGCCGATGATGTGATCGCCGAAACGGGACGCCGGGTGGCGGCGGCAAGGGTCGACACCGCCGACTCCGTGCGCCACCTGGACCACGCGGTTGTCGCCTTTTCCCGGGACATGCTGGAGGATCTGGGGGCCCTGCGTGAGTTCCTGCTGAGCCGGATGTACCGGCACTGGCGGGTCAATCGGACACGTAGTCAGGCCCGCCGGATCCTGGCCGAAATGTTCCAGCTCTTCATGTCAGAGCCCGATGTCATGCCTACGGAATGGTTTGCAAGGGCGGAAAATCGCGATCCTGCAGGGCGAGGGCGGGTGGTGTGCGATTACATTGCCGGCATGACCGATCGCTTCGCCATCGAGGAGCATCGCAAGCTGTTTCAACTGGATGTGTGGAACTAATCCGAACGAAGGGTGCGAAGGGCGGCCCTGCGAAGGTAAACTATCATAAACCTGTGCGTGTCCCTGATTCGCGCAGTTCGAGTCCGCCGGAGCCTGTGATGTCGAACCCTGAACGCGGTGCCTATACGCCACCCACTGAAGAGCCATTGACCTTCGATGCCAGGCGGCCGGTGCGGGGGCGTGCGCCCATGCCGACAATGCTGATTGTCAGCGCCCTGATCCTGCTGGTGCTGCTGATCGGCATTGTGGTGGTGCTGCGGTCGGGCCTGGGCGGTGGATCCTCAAAACCGCCTCTGGTCGGCACACCGGTAGAGACCATGAAGGCCTTGCCTCCCGCGGATGCCCAGCCGGAAGATCCAGCCCGTGGACTGCAGATCTACCAGCAGGTGGAGGGACAGGCCCCACCTGCAACCCCCAATTTCACACCGCCACCAGAGGTGCCCCAGCCGCGCACGGATATGGTCCCGGCGCCTGTGGTTCCGCAGCCCTCAGCGCCGATTGCCGCCATGCCTAATGGGAATATGCCTCCGGCGTTCAAGCCTGCCGTGGTGGCAACGGCACCCGCCGGGCCCAGGCCCGTCGCGCCGAAACCTGTGGTGCCGAAGCCCGAACCCGTTGTCGTCCTGACCAAGCCGCAGCCTGCACCCACTGTTGCAAAGGCACCGGCAGCAAAGGTGGCGCCTCCATCAGTCAAGGTTGCCTCCCCGGTCGTCAAACCGGCTCCGGCTGCCCTGCCCAAACCCGTTTCCGCGAAGGCTGAGCCCGCAAAGGCCGTGTCTGGCTCGGGAGAGGGGGCGGCTTCCGTCCAGATCGGTGCTTTCTCGTCGCAGGCCCTTGCCGACAAGGGCTGGAATGACGCCGTAAAGATTGCACCGGGCCCGGCCGCCGGAAAAGGCAAGAAGGTCCAGGCCGTGGAAAAGGACGGAGCCACCCTCTATCGGACCACGGTCACCGGGTTCGCCAGCCGCGACACGGCAGCAGCCTTCTGCAACCAGCTCAAGGCCGCCGGAAAAAACTGCTTCGTGAAGTGAGTGTCCACGCTGCCATTCTTGGCTGCCAGGGCCTGAGGCTGTCCGGGGAGGAGATCGCCTTCTTCCGGGATGTGCAGCCCTGGGGATTCATCCTGTTCAGGCGCAATGTGGAGTCCCCAGATCAGGTTCGCGCCCTGACCGCAGCCTTGCGCGAGACGGTCGGCAGACCCGATGCGCCGATCCTGATTGATCAGGAAGGCGGACGCGTAGCCCGTCTTGGGCCGCCCCATTGGCGTCGATATCCTCCGAGCCGGGCCTATGGTGACCTGCCTGCGAATGATCCACTCCTGCGCCGGGAAATTGCCCGGCTGGG
>CAIYSH010000082.1 GCA_903928755.1 uncultured Alphaproteobacteria bacterium
CGCCGCAGTCAGCTGCACTGCTGTCAGTGCCGTTCTTCCATGCCACTGGCTGCATTGCCATTCTGAACCCGTCCCTGGTGGGTGGGGCCAAGCTGGTCATGATGCACAAGTGGGATGTGGTGCGTGCCTTCGAGTTGATCCAGCGCGAGCGGGTAACGCTGGCCGGCGGGGTGCCGACCATCGCCTGGCAGCTTATCGAGCATCCCCTGCGCGGGAATTATGACCTGTCCTCCCTGCAGAGCGTCTCCTACGGCGGTGCCCCCTCTGCGCCGGAGCTCGTTCGCAAGATCAAGGAAACCTTTCCCAACTCATCCCCTGGCAATGGCTGGGGCATGACGGAAACCTGCGCCACGGTGACCAACCATGGTGCCGAAGATTACGCCAATCGCCCCGACAGCTGCGGGCCCGCCGTCCCGGTCTCGGACCTGGAAATCCGCGATCCTGCTGACGGAGTCACCGTTCTGGCCCCCAATGTTGTGGGAGAGCTGTGGGCGCGCGGTCCGCAGGTTGTGAAGCTGTACTGGAACAAGCCGGAAGCCACTGCCCAGACCTTTGTGGGGGGCTGGGTCCGGACGGGAGACCTTGCCCGCGTTGATGAGGAGGGGTTCTGCTTCATCATCGACCGGGCCAAGGACATGCTGATCCGCGGCGGTGAGAATATCTACTGCATCGAGGTCGAGAACATCCTTTACGACCATCCCGCCGTCATGGATGCGGCCGTCGTCGGTATTCCCCATCGCACCCTGGGAGAAGAACCCGGGGCCGTGGTAACCCTGAAGCCAGGGGCCAGTGTCACTGAAGCTGAGCTGCGGGCCCATGTGGCGGAGCATCTGGCGGCCTTCAAGGTGCCGGTGCAGATCAGGTTCTGGCACGAGACCCTGCCACGTAATCCCAATGGCAAGATCCTCAAGAACGAGCTCAAGAAGCTGTTTGCCGAACTCGGCTAGATGACCAGGATAAGGGCAGATGCCCTGCTGGTTCAGCGAGGGCTGGCAGAAAGCCGGGCAAAGGCCCAGGCCGCCATTGCCGCGGGTGGCGTTCGAGCCGGAGGCCAGGCTGTCGTCAAGGCGTCGGAGAAACTAGATCTGGATATTGCTTTGGTCGTCACGGCCGCCCATCCCTGGGTGGGGCGCGGTGCCCTGAAGCTGGTCCACGCGCTGGACCTTTGGTCGATTTCCCTGGTCGGCAGGTGCGTCTTGGATGTTGGCGCGTCCACGGGCGGATTTACCGAGGTCTGTCGGTCTCGCGGGGCCAGGAAGGTCTATGCGGTTGATGTCGGCCGCGAGCAGTTACATCCCCGCTTGCGGCAGGATCCCGGGATTGTCGTGCTGGAAGGGATCGATGCCCGGCATCTGGACCGGGGCCTGATTCCGGAGGTTCCCGAAGCAGTCGTCTGTGATGCCAGCTTTATCGGCCTTGCCAAGGTGCTTCCGGCGGCTCTGGGTCTCGCCGGCGAAGGGGCAGACCTCATTGCCCTGATCAAGCCGCAGTTCGAGGCCGGACCCGACCTTGTGGGCAAGGGAGGGCTGGTCAAGGACCCTGAGGTGATCTTGGGGGTGCAGACAGAGGTCTGCACATTTCTTGAAGCGGCCGGCTGGAGCGTCCAGGGTCTGGCCGACAGTCCGATATCCGGCGGGGCAGGGCAGCTGGAATTCCTGATCCACGCCATCAAGCGCCAATAGAAACGCCGCCGGAACGGGATCCGGCGGCGCTGTCGTGTCCTGACGTGTTTCTAATGGATGGGGATCAAGACTAATCCACCACCTGATACCGGCCATTCGCGTCCTGGCAGACCCGGACGAAACGCTGCTGGACCCGACCATCCGGCAGGTAGATGGGGCTTTCGGCCAGGGTGCAGGTCCCGGCATTTCCTGCAGGTGGAGCCGAAGGGTAGCGATTGTACTGACTGGCGGGAGGGCTGTCATACTGGCGGACAACCACCACCCGACGCTCCTGAGGACGGAAGCCATAATCCGGATTGGAATAGCGGTCGCCACCGTAATAGCCTGCCGAACCATAGCTGTAATTATAACGGTCATCTTGGCGATTGCCCGGATACCTGGCGTCGCCATAATCACGGTTTCCGGTATCATAGGCTTGCCCGGGCGCCGGGTTGCAGGCCGCTGAGCTCTTGCCAATGCCTGCACCGACAGCTGCCCCGGCCAGGGCCCCGAGGACGGCACCTTCTTTCCGGACGCCACGGCCCGCGACATTGGATCCTATGGCCGCCCCGGCCAGGGCACCGACAATCCCGCCCGTGGTTGAGCGGCCAACTGTATCGCGGCGGCAGGGGTCATAGTCATAGCCCTGCGCCCCGTAATACGTCCTGGACTGGGCTGAGGCGACGGAAGGACCAGCGGCAATGGCAGTCATGGCCATCAGACCGGCGAGACCGGCCCTGCTGAATATGGAAACGATGTTCATCGCGGAGTCTCCTGACGGATTTCTGGTGAATTCGGGAATCAATTGCGGCCGCTGGGACGCCAGACACCGTCCCGGCCCCGGCAGACTTCGAGGTCGTGGTCACGACCGTCATAGCTCTCGGTGATCCACTGGCAGTTCTGACGGCTATAGGCGGTCTGGGTCAAACGGGTCGGGTAGGTCGAGCACTTGATATAGTGCTTTCCTACCTGATGCCCGACACCGGCACCGAGCAGACCGCCAACAATGGCACCTGCCGTACGATCCTTCTTCCCTGCAATGGCCGCACCTGCCAGGGCTCCGAGTGCGCCGCCGGCAAGGGTTCCCGTGGTCGTCGCTTCATTCTTCCGGGCGGCACAGATATTACCGCTGCCATAGTCGCGATCCACCGCAGCTGCGTCTTGTGGAACGGCAAGGGTTGATATGGCACAGGCTGCAGCCAGGCTGAGTGCTAGGGCAGATTTCATCGACATTTTGTCCCTGAATGTGGCGAGGGTCTTCCGGTATCGAGGATGGTTATCGCTAACCGAACCTGAACGCGCCTTGAACAGACTTTGTCATCCCGGTTCATGCAAGCCCGGTCTGAGCCATCAGAGTCGATTCAACCGTCAGGTAACGACCGGTCCGCGTTAAGCACACACTTCAGATTGAAATTGCAGATGTTCGCAGGGGTTATGCCCGGCATGGCGGGGGCAGTGCGAGGTCGGGGACCGGCAGTTAAAATGGAGGTGGGCACTGATCTGATTTCATTGGACGGTGAAACCCTCTAGACCCCACCCATCATGAAACATTCCAAGCGTCCGCCGGGCAAAAGCCAGAGGTATGGATCCCAGAGGTCCAGCCCCCGATTGCCAGGGCCCCCGGTCATCAGCGGCCCCCCCATCGAAATCCTTATCGAGACGGTCGGGGGAGAAGGCGACGGGGTGGGGAAGGCGGCTGATGGCAAGACGATCTACACGCCCTTCGCCCTGCCGGGTGAAACGGTCCGGGTTGTCGGTGGCGGAGAACGGCGCGAACTTGAGCGTGTCATCACTTCGAGCCCGCAGCGGGTCGAACCGC
>CAIYSH010000083.1 GCA_903928755.1 uncultured Alphaproteobacteria bacterium
ATCTCCAACTCCGAAGGTGAGACCGCCAGCTACGCCCTGTGGAACCTCGAAGCGCGCGGCATCATGTTCGTGGGCGGCGGCGAAAAGACCTATCAGGGCATGATCATTGGCGAAAATAGCCGCTCTGACGATCTGGACGTCAATCCGCTCAAGGCCAAGCAACTGACCAACGTCCGCGCCTCGGGCAAGGATGAAGCCGTCCGCCTGACCCCGCCCCGGCGCATGACCCTGGAACAGGCCATTGCCTATATCGAGGAAGACGAACTGGTCGAGGTGACGCCCAAGTCCATCCGACTGCGCAAACAGGTGCTGAACCCGAGCTTCCGTAAGCGCCGCGTGAAGGAAGAGTAGGGCCTAGAGCCTCAACTCCATGAAGACGTCGGCCCTCGCATAGGGGGTCGACTGGGTGGGCATGTCGACAAAGCCTACAGCGCGATAAAGACCGATGGCCGGTGCCAGGCTTGAATTGGTTTCCAGATAGAGTCGGGTCGCGTTCAGCGACTTTGCCTTCTCGATACAGGCTTCCATGAGGGCGCGGCCAAGGCCTGTCCCCCGCGCGGACTGATGCACGGTCATCTTGGCCAACTCATAGCCGCCATCTGACATCTTGATCAGGGCGACGCAGCCAACAGCCTGACCGTCCTGGTGAGCCATGAAGATATGGCCGCCCTTTGCCAGGACATTCTCCCGCGGCCAATCCAGGACTTCACGGTCTTTTGGTTCAATCTTGAACAATTTTCCGATCCAGGCCTCGTTGAGGCATTTCCAGGCATCGGCGTCGATGGGCTCGAAGGGGCGCACTTCCATGCTTGGATATTGCCATGGGTGGTGTGCTAGGCAAGGTTCCTGCAGGGGACGCGCCATGGTTCATTCCGTTTACGCCCAAATGCCGATGACGGTGTTCGAGGAAATGTCAGGCCTTGCCCGAACCCTGGGCGCCGTGAACCTGGGCCAGGGATTTCCTGACGCGCCGGGCCCCCTGGCCCTCCGGCAAATGGCGGCAGACGCAGTGCTCAACGGCTATAATCAATATCCACCCATGGTCGGATTGCCGGAACTGCGACAGGCTGTTGCGGGTCACTATGCTCGGTCTCAAGGCCTGGAGCTGGATTGGGCCACAGAAGTCACGGTCACCTCTGGCGCGACCGAGGCCCTGGCAGCGGCCTTCCTGGCCCTGGTCAATCCGGGTGACGAGGTTGTGGTATTTCAGCCGGTCTATGACGCCTACCTGCCGCTGATCCGCCGCGCTGGGGGCGTACCGAAACTGGTGACCCTGCATCCGCCCCACTGGCGATTTGATCGGGCCATGCTGGAGGCCGCCTTTACCGAGAGAACGAAGTTGGTGGTCCTCAACAATCCCATCAATCCGGCCGGGGTGGTTCTTCCCCGTGAAGACCTCGAATTGCTGGCTGAATTCTGCATGACCCACGACGCCATAGCCATTTGCGACGAGGTCTGGGAACAGGTGGTGTTTGAGGGTGCCCACCACACGTCGATGATCGCCTTGCCGGGGATGCGTGAGCGGACGGTGAAAATCGGATCGGCCGGCAAGATGTTCGGATTGACGGGCTGGAAGGTCGGCTTCCTGTGCGCGGCGCCAGCCCTGACCCATGGCCTCTCCCGGGCGCATCAGTTCCTGACCTTCACCACTGCGCCCAACCTGCAGACCGCTGTAGCCTTCGGTCTGGACCAGCCCGGCGACTGGTTCACCACCATGCCCAGGGAACTTCAGGCCTCAAGGGACCGCCTGAGCACAGGTCTCGTGCGGGAAGGCTTCAACGTCCTGCCCAGCCAGGGCACATATTTCCTGAATGTGGATCTTGCCGCTTCAGGCGTGACCGAAGGAGATCGGGACTTCGCCCTTCGCGCCGTGAAGGAAGCCGGGGTTGCGGCCATACCCGTCTCGGCCCTCTACGAGGCCGATCACGTCACCCATATTCTGCGGCTCTGTTTTTCCAAGGCCGATGAGACCCTGGATCTGGGCATTGAGCGGCTGGCCAGGGCGCGGGATCTCTCCCGCGCCGCAGCTGGCTGATCAGCTGGTCGAGCCGCCATCGACGACGATGGTCTGACCCGTCATCCAGCTGCCGGCCCTGGAGGCCAGGAAGACGGCTGCACCGGCAATGTCATCGGGCTCGCCCAGGCGACGCAGAGGCGTCCCGCTGCTGGCGCGGGCTTCCCCCGCCGGGGTATCCCAGAGTGCCTTGGCGAAATCGGTCTTCACCAGACCCGGCGCAATGCAGTTGAC
>CAIYSH010000084.1 GCA_903928755.1 uncultured Alphaproteobacteria bacterium
ATCAATGCCCCTGGCCATTGGTGGATCCAATACGCCGATCCCGAATCCGCCCTAGGCAAACCTCCCATGAGATGGATTATTTCAATTCAAATAAATATATAAATTTCAGATGTTTAAGTCAAAATCTCAACCTTGGAATTCCATATACCGGGAAATGTCCAGGGAAGGCAGGATCAACCCCCGCATCAAGCCGTCCAGGGTCACACGGATCAGGGTCTCCTGTGGAGCCCATTCGAAGTCCGGCCGGGTAATCAGAAGCGCGACAAGACCGTGGGTGGCTGCCCAGAGGGTCTGAGCGACCGAGTCCGCATCCCCTGACCTGAGGCGGTTTTCCTGAGCAAGCTGACGAACCCCGGCCGAGAAGATATCAAAGCAGCGTGCGGAAATTTCGGCCAGGCTGTCCCCGAGCACATCTGACACGGGGGTCACGCTGCAGAACACCAGCATGTAGGCATTGGGGTGCTCCAGCCCCCAGTGCATGTAGGAATCCAGCATGAGCTCTACGCGCCGGGCTGCATCTTCCGGCTTCGCAGCAATCTCGGAATTGCGCTCCAGCAACTGTCGGATGGTGCGTTCGCAAATCTCCAGCAGAATGCAGCCCTTGTCAGGAAAATGCATGTAGAGTGCAGTGGAGGAAACACCGACCTCGTCTGCAATCTTCCGGATGGTCGCACCTTCATAGCCGTCAGCCACAAAGATCCGCTCTGCAGCTTCCAGGATCTCGGCGCGACGCAGATGGCCGTCACCCTTTGGCTTGCGCGCCGAACGCCTCATGGTCACAGAGATCACCACTTCCAGCCTTCCCATCCCGGAAGGGTGAGAGGATGACAATTCTGCTGCAGGCGCAAGGTGCTGGGTATCGGTTCGGAAAACCGGACCCTGCAGATGGTGGCGCAGGACCGCAGCCATGTTTGTTGAATGCCGAACACCACCCGGTTGGCCAGTATGGACAATCCTGTGCTGGCCCCGTAACTCCCGGAGATGACCACGCTTCCTCCAGCCGTCGACGAAAAGCCAGGCGTCATGCGCACGACAGGCTGGTCGGACTATGCCCTGCTTGACAGTGGGAATGGCCGGAAGCTCGAACGCTATGGACCCTATCGCGTGGTTCGCCCTGAGCCGCAGTGCCTCTGGGAACCCAAGCTGTCGCCAGCTGTCTGGAATGACGCCGATGCCGTCTTCGATCCCAGCGACGAGGAAGACGCCGGCCGCTGGCGCTTCAAGGCCCAACCCAAGGATACATGGCCGATGGCCTGGGGCGACGTCCGTTACAAGGGCCGCTTTACAGCTTTCCGGCACCTCGCCTTTTTCCCGGAACAGGCGGCAAACTGGGCCTGGCTGGACCAGAGGGTCAGGTCATGCGAGGGCCAGCCAAGGGTCCTCAACCTGTTTGGCTATACCGGAGTCGCCAGTCTGGTCTGCGCAGCAGCCGGTGCCGCTGTCACCCATGTCGATGCCTCAAAAAAAGCGATTGGATGGGCGCGGGAAAACGCCACTCTATCGGGGCTGGACGACCGACCGATCCGCTGGATCTGCGAAGATGCCCGCCGCTATGTCCAGCGGGAAGTCCGCCGGGGTAACCAGTACGAGGGCATCGTCCTCGACCCACCGAAATACGGGCGGGGCCCGGACGGAGAAATCTGGAAACTCTTCGAAAACCTGCCGGAACTTGCGGGCCTGTGTGCCGCCCTGCTTTCGGAGAAAGCCTCCTTCCTGCTCCTGAATGCCTATGCGGAGCGTATTTCCGGGGCGGCCCTGGCGGGATTGCTGTCCGACAAGCTTGCCGATCGGGGCGGCAGCATTGAGTGGGGTGAACTGGCCCTGACACAGGAAGACGGGACCCGCGAGATCGGCATGAGCTTCTATGCCCGCTGGACGTCATGACCCCCCGAACCGTCACCTCACTTGCCAATCCGACCGTCAAGGCGGTTCGGTCCCTGCATCTGCGCAAGGACCGGGATGAGTCGGGACTGTTCGTCGCAGAGGGTCTGAAGATCATTACCGAGGCCGTAGAACTGGGCCACGCCCCCCAGGTCCTCATGTACGGGCAGGAGGCGCAAGGGCATGCCTTGCTCCGCCAGGCCATTGGCGCGGCCCGGTCAGGGGGCGGAGAGGTCATTGAAGTGACCCAGGACATACTGGCCAAGGTTTCGCGCCGGGATAATCCACAGGCCGTGGTTGGGGTCTTCCGTCAGGTCTTTACCCGGCTGGAGGATCTGGACTCTGGTCGTGCTTCGGCGTTTGTCGCCCTGCACCGTGTCCGGGATCCCGGCAATCTGGGTACCATCATCAGGACAGCCGATGCTGCCGGATGCGGTGCAGTCATCCTGGTCGGCGAGTGCTGCGACCCCTATTCGGTGGAAGCCGTAAGAGCGACCATGGGGTCCATATTCGCCGTTCCGATCGTTCGGACCACAGAGGCTGCCTTCGCCGAATGGCGAACTTCCTGGCCAGGATCGGTGATCGGTACCCTGCTGACAGCCACGGTCACTCATAGTGCGGCACATTACGTAAAACCCTGCCTCGTCCTGATGGGAAACGAGCAGCAGGGCCTGTCACCCGACCTTGCGGGCCTCTGCGACGTCAATGTGAAGATTCCCATGCGGGGTCGGGCTGACAGTCTGAACCTCTCTGTTGCCACCGGCATCATGATCTACGCCGCAACCGCCTGAACGCAGGCAGCCTCATGTGCCCCGAGGTTTCGCCCTCGCGGTCGGCAACGCCCGGGCCGGGTCTTCAGGCCAGACATGCTTGGGATACCGTCCGCGCATGTCGGAGCGGACATCTTTCCAGGACCCCGCCCAGAACCCCGGCAGGTCCCGGGTGGTCTGAACCGGTCGGTGAGCGGGCGACAGCAGGGCCAGGGTCAAGGCTACCCTTCCACCGGCAATCGTCGGATGCACACTCAGGCCAAAGGTCTCCTGAACCCGAACCTCGACCCTCGGTCCACCATCAGCATTGTAGTCAATGGCAAAGCTGTTCCCGGTCGGCGCGGTCCAGCGCAATGGCAGGGCTTCATCGAGTGCCCGCTGCTGTTCCCAGGAAATGTCCGCCCTGATGGCCCCTTCGAGATCCTGTGGTTTGAGCTCCCGCAGACTTCGCAGGCCCGAAAGCAAGGGTCCCAGCCAGGCTTCCAGGCTCTCGGTCAATGCCGCATCTGAGAGATCTGGCCACTCATTTGCCCCAAGATCCCGCAGAAAGGCCAGACGTTGACGGAGCAGGCTTGCCCCCTCACTCCAGTTCAGCGCCGCAACCCCTTCCCGTCGCACCCGGTCCAGCAAGGCACGCTGAACCAGGGCTGGATCAGGATTGTCATCCACGACCTGTTCAAGGGAGAGCCTCCCAAGACGTCGCAGTTTCACCCCCCTCAGCCTGCCCCCGCCCGACTCCTCAAGGCGGACCTCAGTTCTGATCTGATCGGCGAAAACCCTTTCAATGGCTGCGACATCCACAGGGGCAGCCAGGCGAATGCGATCCCTTCGGTCTCCCCCACCAAGCTCGGCAATGGCCAGCCACGGCTCGCGCGCCAGAACCTCCGTCGCTTCCAGATAGGCACCTCGGCCGCTGACCAGCTGAAATTCACCCATGGGGCCCCGAGCCTTGGCGATCCGCTCGGGATAGGCCATGGCCAGCAGAAGTCCTTCGGAAACTGGCGGCGCGTTTCCCTGTCTGCCAGCAAGACCTGCCCACCGCCCGGCCAGGTTACGCGTATCCCGCGCACGGCCACTGCGATCCCGACGAAAGCCCTCGAGCCTGTGGGCAAGGCTGACATCCCGGCCGCCCAGACCAGGTTCCGAAATCAGGGCTGCAATTTCCGCAGCGACGCCGGCCTGGCCATGGACTGCTGCCCGCAGAATCATATGCGCCAGACGGGGGGGCAGGGGAAATCCTGCCAGGGTCTGTCCATGTTCCGTCAAGATTCCGGTTTCGGAGAGGCCGCCGAGACTTTGCAGAAGACTGCGAGCCTCTGCCATGGCAGCGGCTGGTGGTGGGTTCAGAAAGGCAAGGTCCGCGGGATCCTTGACGCCCCATCGCGCAAGATCCAGAGCCAGACCGGCAAGATCGGCCTCCATGATCTCCGGTTCGGCATAGGCAGGCAGGGCCCTTGTCTCGGCCTCATCCCAGAGCCTGTAACAGACACCAGGCTCAATACGGCCCGCTCGGCCGCGACGCTGGTCAGCGGCCGCCCGACTGACCCTGACCGTCGCCAGGCGTGTCAGGCCGCTGGCAGGATCATAGCGGGGCACCCGGGCAAGTCCGGCGTCTATGACGACCCGAACACCTTCAATCGTCAGGCTTGTCTCGGCAATGGACGTGGCCAGGACGACTTTCCGGGTCCCCGCCTCAGCCGGCGCGACCGCACGGTCCTGATCTGCCGGATCCATAGCGCCGAACAATGGGGCAATCACGACCCCGGGCGTCCGCAGCCCTTCCCGTAAACGGGCTTCGGTTCGGCGGATTTCGGCTTGCCCGGGAAGGAAAACCAGAAGGCTGCCGGTATCTGCGGCCAAGGCCCGCTCAACGGCCCGGACCACATGATCCTCAAGACCGTCGCTGCGTCCCAGATAACGGGTATCCACGGGAAAAGCCTGCCCCAGGCTCTCGATCACGGGTGCGTTGCCAAGAAGACTTCCGACGGCGGCCCCATCCAGTGTAGCTGACATCACCAGGAGACGCAGATCGTCCCGCAGCACAAGCTGCGAATCCCTTGCCAGGGCAAGCCCCAGATCGGCGTCGAGGCTGCGTTCATGGAATTCATCAAAAAGGACAGCGCCCACCCCATCCAGAGCCGGGTCATCGAGGATCATCCGACTGAAGATCCCCTCGGTTACGACCTCGATCCGGGTTCTTGCCGAGACCCGGCTCTGAAGCCGCACCCGGTACCCCACAGTTTCGCCAACACCTTCCCCAAGGGTCGAGGCCATTCGCTCGGCTGCCATGCGGGCCGCCAGACGGCGCGGCTCCAGCATGAGGATCTTGCGCCCTTCCAGCCAGGGCTCAGCCAGGAGCCGCAGGGGCGTCACCGTCGTCTTGCCAGCTCCCGGAGGGGCAACCAGAACAGCACAGGTCGATGCCGCAAGGGCGGCTCGCAATTGCGGAATGACGTCCTCGATGGGCAGCATGTCCAAGGTCTAACGGGAGGAACAGGCTGAGCCAAGGCGCGGCTCGGAAAGTGGGTCTTTTCAACTGGCGTCAAAGGTCCGATGTTAGGGCCATGTCAAATCCAGACCTTCCGATCCGCGCGCTCATCGCGCCCGTCACCCCACTTCAGCAGAACTGCACCATTGTCTGGTGCTCCAGGACCCTGAAGGCTGCCATCATAGATCCCGGCGGAGAGGTGCCGCGGCTCATGGAGGCCCTGAGCACCCACGGTCTGACCCTGGAAAAAATCTGGATCACCCATGGCCACATGGATCATGCGGGAGGGACAGCCCAGCTCAAGGAATTGACGGGTTGCCCGATTGAGGGTCCCCACCCCGATGACCAGTTCTGGATCGACCGCATTACGGATTCCGGGAAGCAGTACGGTATGCCGGAGGCGAGAACCTTTACCCCGGATCGCTGGCTCCAGGACGGAGATGTCGTCACCTTGGGCGAGACCGAATTCGAGGTCATTCACTGTCCGGGCCACACTCCTGGCCATGTGGTTTTCTTTCACCGGGAGGCTCGATTTGCCCAGGTGGGCGATGTCCTCTTCCAGGGGTCGGTCGGCCGGACCGATTTTCCGAAGGGCAACCATGGCGACCTGATCAGGGCCATTACCGAAAAACTCTGGCCCCTGGGCTCTGACGTCGCCTTTGTGCCCGGTCATGGCCCCATGTCCACCTTTGGCCAGGAGCGGAAGACCAATCCGTTTGTCGCTGACGAGGTCCTGGCCGACTGAATTTGTCCATCCTGAAATCCAGGCGTCGCAGGCCACGGTTAGAACAGTCCCCATGTCCATGACAGACCTCCAGCCGGCAGCCCGCATCCTGATGGTCGACGACGATCCGGGAATTTGTGATGTCGTGTCGGAATTCCTGGGTCAGCATGGCTTTCATGTCCGGACAGCTGGAAATTCTCGGGAGATGGATTCAGAACTGGCGATCGGAGCCGCCGACCTCATCATCCTGGACATCATGCTTCCCGGTGAAGATGGACTGGCCATCTGTCGACGCCTGAGCGGAACCGATGCTCCCCCGATCATCATGCTCTCGGCCATGGGCGAAGATACGGACCGTATCGTCGGCCTGGAACTCGGCGCCGATGACTACCTTCCCAAACCCTGCAATCCCCGCGAACTTCTCGCCAGGATCCGTGCCGTCCTGCGGCGTGCGGAATTGCGTGGCGTCAACCGTCAACTCGGAACCGGATGCGAATTTGCAGGTTGGCAGCTGGATCTCGTCAGGCGGGAGCTGAGGGCACCAGATGGGGTGATGGTCCACCTTTCGTCAGGTGAATTCTCGCTCCTCAGATCGTTTGTAGAACGGGCCCAACGGGTTCTGACCCGGGATCAGCTGCTGGATATGGCCAGGGGTCCCGAGACCGACGCCTTTGACCGGGCCATTGACGTCCAGATCAGCCGACTG
>CAIYSH010000085.1 GCA_903928755.1 uncultured Alphaproteobacteria bacterium
AAGGTCTCAACTGCCTGGGCTGGCGCTGCTGTCAGGAAATAGACCGTGCAAACAAAAGTGCTGAGAGCCCTTCTGAGCGACATGCAGATTCCTCCAGGTTGAAGAAGAAGCCTAGACCGTCATCGTTAATTTGGCTCTAAGCCTGTCATATCGGGAGCATCCCGAACGCCATGGCAATGGCAATGGAGTTCAGGGCAAGATCCTGCCATGAGCCTGAAAATCAAAATCCCTCCAGGTGTTGCCACCTGAAGGGATCCGGAATCTCTTAACCGTCTCGATCGAGCGCAGGTTTCAGGCCCGCACAGGCAGGTAAACCTGCCAGGGTCAGGGCCTAGAACCTGACCCGGAAGCGGGCACCACCCAAGAACTCGCTGCGGGCGGCACTGCCGATCGGATTGGCATCGGCGCGGCCGTAGAGGCTGACATCACCGGCTCCCTTCAGGACCGGAAGGCCATAGAGGGCTTCGGCCGCAAAGGGCCGGGCCTGTTGCAGGGCAACCGTGTGGTTGACCACCCCGATCTCGCCGGTCTGGCGGTTTGTCACCTCGACAATGGCCAGGTTCACCTGGCCATTTTCCACATGCATGGGCTGGGACACGGTCATCCGCAGGACATCCCCCCGGGCCAGCAGATCCGATCGGGTCAGGGCCACCTCATAGGCCGAGGCGGTCACACCGTTCCTGCCGACGGCGATGTTCTGTCCCGAACCGGCCGCCGTCTTGCCGACCGTGCCACTGACGGCCAGCCGGGTGTTCCGGCCAAGACCGGCGCTCAGGCCAAGGGTCACGCCGTCGGTCCTGGAGCCCCCGGCAAAGTCAGCCGGGTCCAGGGACTGGGTCCCGAGGAAGGCACGGGCTTCCTGCAGACGGGTATAGCCCCCCATCAACTGGACCCCATCTGCGAGCCGATAGGTCAGGCCCAGATGGGCCGCCGCAGCCTCATAGCGTTCGGCACCATTGCCCAGGACCGACAGGGCCGGCGACCCGCTGACATCCCGCAGGGCATCCTTGTGGGTCATGCCGGCCGACAGATCGACCCGGTCCGACAGCTGGAAGCTGAGATTGGCAAAGCCACCACCGGAAGCCAGCCCCAGAACAGGATCCATGCCGCCCCGGTTGACGTCCACATCGGCTGCCAGCGCATAGCCCGCCATGCCACCCACGTGAAGGGCACCATCTCCGAAGCCGAAGTCCAGGCTGGTCTTTTCACCCGCGACATGGACCCGGGACTGATAGTCCGGACCACTCTGGACAAAGCCCTGGGCCACGGTCCGCGGCGCAATGCTGAGGGTCATGTCCGCGCCCCACGAATTGGCCACAGGCATGGTCCATGTGTTGGCGAAGGCAAGGCCGCTGCCATTCTTGGTGCTGCCACTGCTGCTGGTGGACGACTTGGTGCTGGTCGTGGCCGCGACCACGGGAACCGGTTGAGCCGCGATCCAGCTGTCCAGGCGCTTCAGCAGAAAGTCCTGGAAGCGTTCCGTGGACTTCGCATCGGTGACGAAACTGGTGCCGATCAGCTTCTGGGCCAGGGGAATACCAAAATCACGATAGGTGGCTCCGATATTCTCGAAGGCATAATAATAAATGCCATCGGCACCGGCCAGACTTGTGCTTTCCTTCTGCTTTTCAGAGGCGCGGCTGGCGATGA
>CAIYSH010000086.1 GCA_903928755.1 uncultured Alphaproteobacteria bacterium
ACCATGTCAGCCTTGTTGAGGTACACTACCATATAAGGTACGCCAACCTGACGGGCGAGCAAAATGTGCTCACGGGTCTGAGGCATAGGACCGTCAGCTGCAGAGACAACCAGGATCGCACCGTCCATCTGAGCCGCACCGGTGATCATGTTCTTCACATAGTCAGCGTGCCCAGGGCAGTCGACGTGAGCATAGTGACGGTTGGCCGTCTCATACTCAACGTGCGCCGTGTTGATCGTAATGCCGCGGGCCTTTTCTTCAGGCGCCGCGTCAATGTCAGCGTAGGCCATCGCCTTCGCACCACCGGCCTTCGCCAGCGTCATCGTAATCGCCGCCGTCAGCGTCGTCTTGCCATGGTCAACGTGACCAATCGTGCCGATGTTGCAATGCGGCTTGTTGCGTTCGAATTTCTCTTTGGCCATGGGGTTCCTGCCGGCGGTCTAGAAGGTTGGAGCGGGTAGCGGGAATCGAACCCGCATATTCAGCTTGGAAGGCTGCTGCACTACCACTGTGCTATACCCGCAAAGATCGACGCCCTTGCGGGCCTCGAGAATAAAGCTTTCGCTCCGGCGCGTGGTGGGGGAAGTAGGACTCGAACCTACGAAGGCTGACGCCAGGGGATTTACAGTCCCCCCCCTTTGCCACTCGGGACATTCCCCCAGCGCGCACAGAGCCCTATCAAGGCGCAGATTTTCGTCCGGCCTCAATTTGGAGCGCGTCTTATAGTGGCCTCGCACACCGAACGCAACGCAAGCCGCAAGGCCTTTCGCAAACCAGGCGGAATCCCCGGCCCTGCAGGCTTTAAACCCCGGCGGGACGCGGTCTCTGATGACTGGTTGTGGGGGTTTCACCCCGTTGTTGCGGCTCTGGAGAACCCGAAACGGCCAGCACCGATCCGGCTGCTGGCCACTCCGGACCGCGCAAAAGAGCTGGGAAAGCGATTCGGGCCGCAGCTTGTCCTGGAGGTCGTCGAGGGTCAGGTGATCTCCCACAACCTGCCCCAAGGTGCCGTCCATCAAGGTCTGGCCCTGCGAATTCCTGAACCTGATTCGCCCGCCATCGAAGATTTTGAAGCCGTGAGGGGGGCCATCCTGCTGATGCTGGATCAAGTGACGGATCCCCAGAACATTGGCGCGATCCTGCGGTCGGCCGCGGCCTTCGGCGCGAAGGGCGTCATTCTCCAGGACCGCCATGCCCCGAAACTTTCCGGAGCGCTCGCCAAGGCCGCCGCAGGTGCCGTGGACCAAATTCCTGCAGTCAGGGTCATTAACCTGTCCCGTGCCCTTGAAACCCTGAGTGAGGCCGGTTGGCGGACCATCGGCCTGGCTGGCGGCGGGACACGCAGTCTGGAGCAGACCCTGGACGGCGGTCCCGTTGTTCTGGTTCTGGGATCAGAAGGTGACGGCCTCCGCAGACTGGTCGCTGAGCATTGTGACGACCTGGCGCAGATCCCCATGCCAGGCGGGTTCGAGAGCCTGAACGTGGCTGCTGCGGCCGCTGTTGCCCTCTATGAGGCGTCACGAATTCGCGTCTGAGGCGAATGATCTACGGGGTCTTGGAATTTTCCTCTTTAACTATACCCGTTTTGCGTGGTGGAGTGCAAAAACGCCATCCACTCGCAAGGTTCGGGAGCACGGCAATGCTGAGGACTGGAAACATGACTAGGGAACGCCGCAGTATTCTGATCCTGGGTGCCCCTCTGATGGCCATGGGTCTCTTGACCAGTTGCAGCCCGCCGCCGCCGGTCGAAATCCCGGCTGCACCGCCACCGCAAACCGGCGTCGACAAGAACGATACAACGAAAACCCCTGACATCCAGAGCGGCCTTCTGGGTGGTGCCACTGCGGGGCCGGAAACCGGATCATCGACAAATCCCAACCTCTTGCAGTTCCGCCGCCCCGACGGGGTGCTTGTGGTGGCCATGAAGCCAGTCGCCAATCCCGGCGAAGCATCCAAGGGTCAAGGAGCCGTCTCAAAAACCCGCATGGTGCCAGAGCACCTCGCCCACGCCGCGCCTCAACATACGACCAAAAAAGCAAGCCATACCGCTGCCCCAGTAAAGCCCGCGCAAACCCGGCATGCCTCAGGCAAGCCCGCATCTGCTGCACCCGTTGCAAAGGCAAAGCCGGTTGCTGTCAAACCCAAGGCCGTCAAACCCAAGGCCGTCAAACCGGTCATCCAGCCCGTCGCGCCGCCAAAGGTGGTCGTGCCGCCTGAACGCCCCGCCACGAAGCGGGCCCTGCCCAGCTTTTCCCTTCCGAAGTTCCTGACCCCCGGCTCGGCTGTGACGGCCGATGCCAGCCAGACAGTCCTGGCCATTCCGGCCCTGTCCTCCACAGACCCACGGCTCGGCGGGCTCCAGTCTGACATACTGCCGGACCTGACTGCCGGAGCCCGGTTCGTGATTGGTGAGGGCGTCATCAAGGGTCAGGCCGGCCCGGTTACCCTGACCCTGCCCAAAACCCTCCTAGCCAGGGTGCGTGCCAATGCCGCCCGCCATGGTCTGGACCGTTTCACCCAGCAGGCCAGTGTCACGGCAATCCTCACCGGAACCGGATACGAAGTGATTCCAGCGAGCCCGCAGGCGCGGGAACTGTCCAGCGACCGGGACACGGTGTTCACCTGGCAGGTCACGCCCCAACCTGTGAAACGCGCGCCTCTGCACGCCGACCTGACCGCCAGCCTTGTGGGTGGCCCTGCGCCTCTGACCCTGCCCCTGGCTGGCCTTGAACCCTCCGGTAAAACCGCTTCAGGTAGAAGTGTGGACATGTCCGGCCGGAAGCCGTTCACCCTGCCGGGTCTGTCGGCCAGCGCCTCGAGATCGGTCGCTGGAGCGGCCTTTCTGATGATCGCACTCGCCTTGATAGCCTTTGCGGCGCGTCGGGTGTCGGAAGGCCAGAGACGTGAGGAGCGTCGGCGCCGTCAGCGCGATGCCATGATGTTCAGCACGCCGATGCCAGACCTGACCCCTGAGCCGACCACGAGATGGACTGCCGAAAGGGATGAGACGCCCCCAGTCACCACGCATGATCTGGTTCCCGAGCCCGTGACCGTGCCGGAACCCGTCTCGACGGCGACAGTCACCACAGTAGATGTTACGGGCACGGCCCCTGAAGACGAGCGCAGCATGGTCCAGGTCATTGCAGAGGCTGTGTCGGACTTGCGGGATGCTGAAGGCAAGGAACCGCGGGCGACCTAGAATCATTCTGATGGTTACAGGGGGCACGCCCCCTGCACCGGAAACCCCGACCTCTACCGGAGGGTCCGGAGAGGTCGGTGCTGTTTCCGCAGCGAATCCTAGAGCAGGTCACCACCAGCCGCGGCCGCTGTTGTGCCGTCGCGCTCATAGGCCTTGATCACATTGCGGCCCACCGTCCAGCGGTGCACCTCATCGGGACCATCCACCAGCCGCTGTGAGCGGATGTGGGTGTACCAGGCCGCAAGGGGCGTATCGCGGCTGTAACCCAGGGCACCATGCAGCTGGATGGCGGTGTCGACAACCTTGTGCACCATATGGGCCAGGAAGACCTTGGCGATGGAGTTTTCCTGCCTCAGGTCCATGCCCTTCTCGGCCTTGTAAGCAATGTGCAGCAGCATCAGCCGGGCCATGTAGAGCTCGCTGGCACAGTCGGCCAGCATCCACTGGACCCCCTGGCGCTCGGACAGCTTCTTGCCGAAAGTCTCGCGCTTGGTGACATGGGCCGCAGCCATGTCCAGGGCCCGCTGGGCCATGGCCACATTGTGCATGCCGTGTCGCAGACGACCATAGGCCAGACGATGCTGGCCCATATTGAAGCCCTGGCCCTCCCCGCCCAGCAGGTTTTCGGCCGGGACTTTGAGGTCGACAATGTCGATCTCGGAATGCCCACCGCCCATGATGTGGCTGAGCGGGCCCTCGGCCGCCATGGTCTGGATGTCGCGCTTGATCCGGTAGCCGGGATTGGGCAGCTCGACGATGAAGGTGGAATACCGCTGATGCCGGGGGGCATCGGGATCGGTCATGGCCATGACCACCGCCAGGTCGGCCGCACTGGCCGCCGACGAGAACCACTTCTCGCCGTTCAGTATGTAGTTCTCATTGCCGTCCTTCACCGCCCGGGTCTGCATGCCCGTGGCATCGGCACCCGCCGCCTTTTCCGTCATGGAATAGCAGACCCGCATGTCGCCATTCAGCAGGGGCTTGAGATACTTTTCCTTCTGCTCGGGCGTGCCGTGGGCCAGCAGGGTCAGCATGGTGGCGTCATCGGGGCCCTGACTGTTCATGGACAGGGCGCCCAGATGGCTCTCGCCCAGTTCCATCTGCACCAGGGCATTGGCCAGAGGTCCCAGACCCATGCCGCCATATTCCTTGGGGATGAAGGGCAGCCACAGACCCTGGGCCCGGGCCTTGGCCCGCAGTTCGGCCAGGACGGTCTTGAACGACTCCTTGTCTACCAGCCGTTTTTCGGCGGGAATGCACTCGTCGTGCACCCATTTGCGCACCTTGGCGCGGATGGCCTTGGCCTCGTCCGGGATCTCGAAATCGATCGACATGATGTTTCCTCACAGCTGCGTTTTCTGATTGAGGCCAAGGTGCGGTCTTCCCGGCATTTAGGCAAGACCGGGGCGTTACGGAGCCCCCGGTCTGGCCGCTGGAATGAACATTTGTGCTGGCCTAATTCTTGCGGATCGCATCGGACAGAATCCCGCAGCGAAACAGCCATGGCGTCCCAGACATCCAGCGAAATACGGGCGCTGAACACCATACGTGGTGTGGCGGCCCTGATGGTTGCCCTGTTCCATGCGCCTGCGGCCTTTGGTGTCGCGACCATCCTGCCGCATGCCTATGTCGCCGTAGACCTGTTTTTCGTGCTGTCCGGCATTGTGATCAGCCAGGCTTATGGGCCGCGACTTGACGCCGGGATGAGTTTTGGCCGCTTTGTCCAGCTGAGGATGGCGCGGCTCTATCCCTTGATCTTCCTGGCCACCCTGGCCGGGTTCGGGCTGTGGGGTCTTCGGACACAGGTGAATCATGCTGGACTGACCGAAGGTGCCCTCCTGGCCGTGCCGGTCAATCTTCTGCTCCTGCCCTCACCCTTCCAGGTGAAATCACATGGCGAGGCCTTTCCCTATCTGGTCCAGGCGTGGTCCCTGACTTGGGAATTCGTGATGTATGTCGGCTTCTACGTCTGGCGACGACCAGGCGAAAGGGGAGTCTGGGGGTTTGCTGCAATGGGCGCGGTGGCCCTGTTGGCCCAGGTCGCGATCCATGGCCGGGCCGACGGGGGCTGGACCACCCAGACCTTCATGATCGGGGGTGGGCGAGCCCTGTTCGGCTTCTGGGCCGGTGTGGCCCTGGGGAATTGTCGCAGGACAGTTGGCGGATCAGGCCTGCCTTCATGCGTCGATAGAGCCCTGATGGTCGGTGCCGGGATCGCCGCTGCACTTCTGCTATACTATGTAGGCTTTGTCCGGCAGGACATCTGGTGGGCGGAAGCTCTGGGTCCGATTGTCGCGGTTCCCCTGATCCTGGCAGCCCTGATCCTTCGGCCCCAGCGCTGGCTGGAGAGCTGGCTCGGTGACCGGCTAGGGGAAATGTCCTATTCGATCTATCTGCTTCACGGCTTGACCCTGGACCTGCTGGTCGGAGGATTGAAGCGGATGCCTCACCTCTCACCGGTGGCGCACTTCACCGTGGGTCTGGGATGGCTGGCCGTGTTGATCCTGGCCAGCTGGTGCATCTGGCGCTGGGTGGAGATGCCGCTGAGGGTATATTTCAGCCGGACAGCCCCCTCCCCGGCTCAGACCGCCAGCGTGTAAACCCGCCGGGCGGTTCCTGCGAACAGGGCGGCCTTTTCGTCGGCACTCGCCCCACGGGCCAGCACCTTGAAGGCATTCCACAGGACGTCATAGGTGCAGCTGCCCAGGTCCACAGGGAAGTTGCTTTCAAACATGCAGCGATCGGGACCGAAGGCCTCTATGCAGGTCTCGATATAGGGCTTCCATTCGGCGGCCAGCCCCTCGGACGAGGTCGGCGGATCGGACATGAAACTGTCAAAGCCGGGAAAGACCATGGCCAGGCCGCCCAGCTTCACATTGACCTTCGGCGACTTCGCCAGCTCGCGGATATTGTCCCGCCAGATCCCGAACCGCTCACCCCGCTTTCCCGCATAGGCACCGACGCCCAGGGGCGTGCCAACATGGTCGAGGATGATATCGGTGTCCGGGAAAGCCCGGGCCAGGCTGATCAGGTCAGGCAACTGGGGTTCCAGCATCCAGGCGTCGAAGGACAGTCCCAGAGGGGCAAGCTCGGCGAAGCCCTTGCGGAAGTCGTCGCTGAGATAGAGGCCTGGCCCCTGCCGGTGCAGGGGGCCAAGGACATCAGGATCGGCGTCGGCCGAGGCGCTCTGACGGATCCCGCGGAACCGACCGCCGCCTGCGGCCATATGGGCCTCAAGCACCCGGGCCACTGGCGAACCGAGCTTGAGGTCTGCATGGCTCACTATGCCGGCGCAGGCCCGAACATTACCGAACCGGCCGCTGGCCGTGACCGCGGCCACACCGTTGACAAACTCGGTCTCGCCAACGGGCCTGAGCTCGGCCGGGCCGTCGGCGCGATACATGGAGCCGCACTCCATATAGACCGTGGCAATGACATTGTGGCCAGACTGCATGTCGGCCACCAGCTCCTCGGTCATGTAGCGGGGCGACATGCGGATCACATGCTCAAAGCCGTGCTTCGGCGGCGGCAGGGCGGCCATGACAGTCGCCGGGCGATCCCAAAGGTGATGGTGCGGATCGATGATCGGCAGATCAGGTTCGAGAATCTGCTCGCGGGCTTGGGTCATTTGGGCCTCCCTTGATCCTGCCTGCAACAACCTGCCCCCCCGATTGGGTTCAGGCAAGCCATGTCCGACTTGCCCTTGTGTCCGCATCGCGCCATTTTGGCGACATGGATATCATCAACTCCCTGCCTTACGCGGGTGCCCTCATCGCCTTTTTCCAGGTGGTCATGATCGACCTCGCCCTGGCTGGGGACAATGCCGTAGCTGTAGGTCTGGCGGCTGCGGGCCTGCCGCAGGCGCAGAGACGAAAGGCCATCGTCCTTGGCCTGATGGGGGCCGTGGTCATGCTGATCACCTTTGCCCTTATGGCGGTCTTCCTGCTCAAGCAGATCGGCCTGCTGCTGGCCGGTGGATGCCTGCTGATCTGGGTCTGCTGGAAGATGTGGAGTGAACTGCGCGCCCAGCATGCCGAAGAAATTGCCCAGGGCGAGGAAGCCCTGGAAGAGGCCACCGGCGTCGATATCGGGGATGATCACCCAGCCCACAAGGCCGCCCCCAAGACCCTGCGTCAGGCCCTGACCCAGATCCTGCTGGCGGATCTGGCCATGTCGCTGGACAATGTCCTGGCTGTCGCCGGTGCGGCACGGGAGCACCCGCAGGTGCTGGTGGCGGGCCTGCTGCTGTCCATCACCCTGACCGGGGTGGCCGCAAGCTATATTGCCAAGCTGCTGCACCGCTTTCGCTGGCTGGGCTATCTTGGCCTGGCCATCGTCTTCTATGTGGCCCTGCACATGATCTGGGAAGGCTCGCGGACCGTGGTGATCGACCTGCACAAGGTCGACACCTACAATGCCGCCATGCCAGATCCCCTGGACATCTCCGCCCGCGAAGCTGCCGAGCGCCACGAACAGCGGAAGTGACCTGACGCGCAGCGGTCATACCGGCACAGGCCGGTATCCCGATGATGAAGCGCAGAGGTTCCGGAACAGTCGCTCTCCGGGTGGTCCTACAGCTCACAGCCTTACGACCTGGACACCGGCCTCCGCCGGGGTGACCAGTGGGTGAAGATCATCCGCGGTAAACCTCCAAACCCCGTTCAGTTCCTGGTCGGGATGATCACCGGCAGGGTTTCGTAGCCCTTGACGAAGACCGAGTGGGTGCGCTGGGGCTCGGCCACGACGCGGACCTCGGGGAAGCGCTTGAGGATCTCGTCCCAGATGATGGTCAGCTGCAGCTCGGCCAGACGGTTGCCGACACAGCGATGGACGCCGAAGCCGAAGGACATGTGGTGCCGGGGACGCTCCCGATCGATCAGGTAAGCATTGGGGTTTTCAATGACCTCTTCGTCCCGGTTTCCCGAGACATACCACATGACGACATTGTCGCCCTTCCTGATCATCTTGCCATTCAGCTCGAAGTCCCGGGTCGCCGTGCGGCGCATATGGGCCAGCGGGGTCTGCCAGCGGATGGTCTCGGAAACCATGGAGGTGATCAGGCCGGGATTGGCCCGCAGCTTGGCATACTGCTCGGGATATCTGTTCAGGGCGTAGATCGACCCGGAAATGGTGTTCCGGGTGGTGTCATTGCCGCCGATGATCAGCAGGGCGACATTGCCGTGGAACTCATGGATGTCCATATCCCGGGTCTCTGACCCGTGTGCCAGCATGGAAATCAGGTCATTGGCGGGCGGTTCGTTCAGCCGCGCATTCCAGAGCTGGGTAAAGGCGTTGAAGCACGCGCTGATTTCCGTGCGCTTCTGGTCCCAGCTGGTCACCGGACCATGCCCCGGCGCATTGGTCATCATGTCGGACCAATGAGTCAGTTTACGGCGGTCCTCGAAGGGAAAGTCGAAAATGGTCGCCAGGGTCATGGCGGTCAGTTCCTTGGAGACCAGGTCCACCCAGTCGAATTCCTTGCCGATCGGCAGGTTGTCGAGAATCAGACCGGCCCGCTCTCGGATGACGGGCTCGAGACGGTGCAGATTGGCCGGTGCCACCACCGGGCTGACTGTCTTGCGCTGCACATCGTGCTTGGGCGGGTCCATGGCGATGAAGCTGGGACGGGTCGGCCTGTTGGCGTTCTCGGCCTTGGCCTCAAGCGAGACCAGGGTAATGCCGTCGGCGGATGAGAAGACTTCATGATTGGTGTCCACCGCCATGATGTCGTTCCACTTGGTCACCGACCAGTAGGGACCATAGGCGCTGTCGGCCACATAGTGGACGGGGTCTTCCTTGCGGAGGCGCTCGAAATAGGCCCAGAGCTTGTCCTCGGTGAACAGCTCCGGCCGGGCGGGATCCAGGGTCTCCAGCGGCAGTCCATAGGCCTTGGCCCGGGTTTCTGCGGTAATGTCGACGGCACCGTCGCTCATGAAACGTCTCCCTGAAATTGGGGCCAAGGCAGGCCGCCGTCGGAACTCTGATGGTCCTGTCAGACCATGACGCCGATCCGAACACTGTTTTGCAAGGGAAACCTCCCATCTGCGACGGAATGATCTATCGTGGCGGCATCGAAACTGCAGGCTCGCCCATGTCCAGAGACGCCCTCAAGACCTTTATCCTCGCCGCATCGCTGGTCTGTGGCATCAGTTATCTGGCCAGCCCGGGCCTCGATCTGCCGCCCCTGGCGGGCATGGTCTGGAAGGGATCAGGGGTCGCCCTGCTGGCGCTCTGGGCAGGCCTGTCTGCCCGCAATCGCGCCGGGTGGGAGATCACCGCCATAATGGCCTTCGGGGCCCTGGGCGATGTCCTGCTTGAAGCCATGGGCCTGATCCCCGGGGCCCTGGCCTTTCTGGTCGGCCACCGGATCGCCATCGGCCTCTACCAGCGGTACCGCCGCAGCAAGCTGACCCGTAGCCAGATGTTGCTGGCCCTGACCCTGGTTCCTGCCGTGGTGCTGACCGCCTTCTTCCTGCCTTCCGCCCGCAGCAGCGCCTGGGGTATTGCTGTCTACGCCCTGGTGCTCAGCCTGATGGCCGCCACAGCCTGGACCAGCCGCTTCCCGCGCTATCAGGTGGGCCTGGGTGCCATCATGTTCGTGGCATCAGACCTGCTGATTTTCGCCCGCAGCGGCCCCCTGCACGGAGCGGCCTGGGTCAGTTTCGGCGTCTGGACCCTCTACTATCTCGGGCAGGTGCTGATCTGCCGGGGCGTCGTCCTGACCCTGCCCATCCTCGAAGCCGAGGATGAGGCCGCTGGTCAGGCTGCGCCGCCGAACCTTTCGGCCCACTCGGCCACCTGAGCATCCTCCACCTTGCGGAACAGGACTTCGGGGGCCTTCACAGATCGCCCGGGGGGCAGCAGGTTCAGGGCATTTTCCGCCGTCGGCCAGACTCCGGGGACCCGCTCACCGACCCCGGCGGCAATGGCTTCAGCCGCAAAGGGAATGAAAGGCTCTGACACCCTGGCAAACAGCGCCACCAGATTGAGACCTGTGCGCACGGCCACGGCGGCCCGGTCGCGGTCGGTCTTCACCGCCGTCCAGGGTGCTGCCTCGGTCAGGTACTGATTGCCCAACACCCACAATTGCCGGACGTACTGACAGGCTTTCCGCATTTCAGCCGCGTCGAGCATGGCGGTCAGTTCCGCAAGTTTTTCAGCCACATCAGCGGCCAGCTTGATTTCAAGCGGACCTTCCTGGCCGCCCTCTGGCACCACGCCCTCAAACCGGGTCTCGGTGAATTTGAGGATGCGATTGACGAAATTGCCCAGCACATCGGCCAGGTCGGCATTCACCTGGGCCTGGAACTGTTCCCAGGTAAAGGTGGCGTCGCTGCCCTCGGGCGTATTGGCCGTCAGCCACCACCGCCAGTAGTCAGCAGGCAGAAGTTCCAGCGCCGTATCCATGAAGATCCCGCGCTTGTGGGTGGTCGAGAACCGACCGCCATAATAGTCCAGCCAGTTGAAGCCCTTCAGCGTGTCCACCAGCTTCCAGGGGGCGTTGTCTGCGGGATGCCAGGTGCCGTCTGGCCCCTGGGTTTCGTTGACCCCGATCAGGGTGCAGGGAAAGCCCACCGTGTGAAAGGGCACATTGTCCTTGCCCATGAACTCCACATAGGTGACGTCCGAAGACCCCGCGCCCCGCCACCAGCTTTCCCAATCACTGTCGGCCGCCTTGCCGCCGGGTGCCTTTGCGTCGGCCCATTCCCAGGTAGCGGCGATGTATTCGATCGGGGCGTCAAACCAGACATAGAAGACCTTGCCCTTGAGGCCTTCGGCGTCCGGCTTCACCCCTTGCGGGTTCGGGCCCCAGTCGGCGGCATTCACCGGCACGCCCCACTCCAGGTCCCGGGTAATCCCGCGATCCTGCAACCCCTCGTCCAGCCATTTCTGGGCGATGGAGGTGACCAGGACCGGCCATTCGCCCTTCTTGCCATTGATGATCTCCTGAAGACGAGGCGCGAAGGCCGTCTGCTTGAGGAACAGGTGCTTGGCGTCGCGGATTTCGATCTCGGTCGAGCCCGAGACCGACGAACGCGGCGCGATCAGGTCGATCGGATCCAGCTGACGGGTGCAGTTGTCGCACTGGTCGCCCCGGGCGGCGTCATAGCCACAGTGCGGACATGTGCCGACCACGTAGCGGTCGGGCAGGAAGCGTCTGTCAGCCAGGGAATAGACCTGTTTGGTCACCCGCTCTTCAATGAAGCCGCGCTCCCAGAGGGTCTGGGCAAAGCTCTGGGTCAGCTTGCGGTTCTGCGGGGAGGACGAACGGCCGAAGTGATCCCAGCTCAGACCATAGCGCCGGCCAAGATCGTGCTGGATCTGATGCTGCTCGGCGCAGAAGGTCGCCACATCCTGGCCAGCTGCCGCCGCCGCAAGTTCCGCCGGCGTGCCATGCTCGTCCGTAGCGCAGATATAGAGGGTCTCGACCCCCCTCGCCCGCTTGAACCGGGCGAAGACATCAGCGGGCATCATGGATCCCGCCAGGTTCCCCAGATGCTTGACGCCGTTGATATACGGCAGGGCTGAGGTGATGAGCACGCGGGTCATTTGAGGTCTCGAAATGAGGAGGAGCCCGGCTTATAGGGCGCCACTCCCTGCGAACAAAGCCGATGTGACAACCATGAGGCAATTCAGTGCCTGTTTGCCCGTGACCTCGAAATTTCTCACTTAACCTGTGTAATCCCGGCCTATAATGGGAGCGGGTGGACCGGAGGGGAATGAATGGGACTTTGGGTGAAGCGCTTGTCTGCGGCCGTAGCCGCAGTGGCCAGCCTCGCAATGACCGGGTGCGGCCCGGCACCGTCGGCGAAACCTAAGACCCTGCATCTCTACAACTGGTCGGACTATATCGACCCCAAGATCCTCACGGACTTCACCTCCGAGACCGGGATCAAGGTCGTCTATGACACCTACGATTCAAACGAGATCCTCGAGACCAAGGTCCTGCAGGGCCAGACAGGCTATGACATTGTCGTGCCGTCCAATCACAACATTCCCCGATACATCACGGCCGGTGCCCTCATGCCGCTGGACAAGTCCCGGCTGAAAAATCTGGGAAATCTCTGGCCCAGGATCATGACCCACATGGACCCCTTCGATCCGGGGGGGAAATACACCATCCCCTACATGTGGGGCACGGTCGGCATAGGCTATAATCCCGAGGCCCTGGCCAAACGCCTGCCTGGTGTGAAGATCGATTCCTGGGCCATCGCCTTTGACCCCAAAGTCCTGGCAAGGCTGCAGGACTGCGGGGTCTACTGGCTCGACGCTTCCGAGGATATGTTCGCCGTCGCCCTCAACTATATGGGCAAGGATCCGAACTCTAAGTCCGTAGACGACTATAAGGCAGCCGCTGACATGATGTCGGCCGCCCGGCCCTTCGTTCGGAAATTCCACTCATCGCAATACATCGACGCCCTGGCCAATGGCGATATCTGCATGGCGATTGGCTATTCCGGCGACATTCTTCAGGCCAAGGCCAGAGCCGAGGAAGCTGGCGGTAAGGTCAAGGTCGCCTATGCGGTGCCCAAGGAAGGCACTCAGGTCTGGTTCGACGTCTTCGCCATGCCCAAGGATGCGCCCGGCACGGAGGCCGCTTACAGTTTCCTGGACTACATGTTGCGTCCAGACGTCATTGCCCGGGCCTCCAGCTTCACCAAATACGCGAACGCCAATTCCGCCTCGACCCCCCTGGTGGAGGCCTCAGTCCGGGAAGACCCAAATGTCTATCTGACCGATGAGGTCTTCAACCGGCTGTTCGTGACCACCGGCAAGGACGAGGCGCTGCTGCGCGAGGTCAATCGCCAGTGGGTGCGGGTGCAGACGGGTCAATGACCACATCCAGCCGGCTGAACATCGGCGCTGTCCGTTACAGCTTCGCACCCTGGGAAGACCCTGCGGCTCGCCCCCTCATCCGGTTCGATGGGGTGGTGAAGCGGTTTGGCGATGATGTGGCGGTCAACGGCATTTCCCTCGACATCTACGAGAAGGAGTTCTTCGCCCTTCTTGGCCCTTCGGGCTGTGGCAAGACGACCCTGATGCGCATGCTGGCCGGGTTTGAAACCCCGGACGCCGGAACCATCACCCTCGAAGGCGAGGACATTCTGGACAAACCTGCCCACCGGCGGCCGGTGAACATGATGTTCCAGTCCTATGCCCTGTTCCCGCATCTGAACGTCGAGCAGAACATCGCCTTCGGGCTCAAGCATCTGCCCGGAGAGGAACGCAAGGATCGGGTGCTTGACATGCTCGCCCTTGTCCGCCTCGAGGGACTGGCCCGGCGCAAGCCCGACCAGCTGTCCGGCGGCCAGCGCCAGCGGGTTGCCCTGGCCCGGGCCATTGCCCCCCGCCCCCGCCTGTTGCTGCTGGACGAGCCCCTGGCCGCCCTGGACAAGAAGCTGCGGGACGAGACCCAGTTCGAACTGGTGGCCCTTCAGGAAAGGCTGGGCATGACCTTCATGGTGGTCACCCATGACCAGGAAGAGGCCATGGTCATGTCCACCCGGGTTGCGGTCATGGACAAGGGCCAGATCGTCCAGGTCGGGCGCCCCGCGGAAGTCTATGAAACCCCCAACAGCCGCTATGTCGCCGATTTCATCGGCGAGGTGAACCTGTTCGAGGCCAGGGTTACACAGGCAGGCAGCGGAACCCTGAAGCTGACCGGTGGCAATTGCCCTGCAGGCTATGAGGTCCGCGAGGACACGCCGATCCCGCCGGGAACTGCGGTCTGGCTTGCGGTCCGTCCGGAAAAAATCCAGGTTACTCAGGATCGCCCGCCTGCCGGAGCCAACGGCATGGCAGGCAAGGTCGCTGACATCGGCTATCTCGGCGACTGGACAACCTATCTCGTCACCGTGCCGGGGGGCATGACCGTGCGGGCAGCCCGGGCCAATGCCGCACGGATTGTCGAGCGGCCCATCGACTGGGACGACGAGGTCTGGCTGACCTTCAGCCCCGACGCAGCCGTGGTCCTGACCTCTTGAGCGGCCGGCGAATGCCCTGGCGGGGCCTGCCTGCCCTTGCACCCTTTCTCTGGCTGGCGGCCTTTTTCCTGTTTCCCTTCGTGCTGGTCGCCAAGCTGTCCATGTCGGATATCGCCCTGGCAATTCCGCCCTATGCGCCGCGACTTGATCTCTCCCGGGGCCTTAACGGTCTTGTCGCCTTCGTGCACGGCCTGGACTTCGACGCCTACCGGCACATGTTCGAGGACGGGGTCTATGCAGCATCCTACCTCTCCAGCCTCAAGTTCGCGGCCATCGGCACCGGCAGTCTTCTGCTGGTCGGCTATCCCATGGCCTATGGCATGGCCCGCTGTCCGCCCGGGGTGCGCCAAGCCCTGCTGATGATGGTGGTCCTGCCCTTCTGGACCAGTTTCCTGATCCGCATCTACGCCTGGATCGCCATCCTCAAGCCCGAGGGCCTGCTGAATGCCGTCCTCGGCTGGCTGGGCCTGCCACCGGTCGCCCTGATGGACAATGACCCCGCCGTAATTATCGGCCTGGTCTATGCCTATCTGCCCTTCATGGTCCTGCCGCTCTACAGTGTCCTGGAACGGCAGGATGAGAGCCTGCTGGAAGCGGCGGCAGACCTTGGCTGCACCCGGATCGAGACCTTCTGGCGGGTAACCTTTCCCCTGTCCCTGCCTGGCCTGGCCGCAGGTGCCCTGCTCTGCTTCATTCCCATGGTCGGCGAATTCGTCATTCCAGACCTGCTGGGCGGGTCCTCGACCCTGATGCTGGGCAAGACGATCTGGACCGAGTTCTTCGCCAATCGCGACTGGCCCGCCGCCTCGGCCGTCGCCATCATCCTTCTGGCCACCCTGATCGCGCCGATCCTGATCTATCAGCGCCAGCAGTCTAAACTGATGGACACCCCATGAAGCGGGGCCCGTCCACCTTCAACATTGCCGCGATCGCGCTGGGCATGGCCTTTCTCTACCTGCCGATCCTCCTGCTGGTGGTGTTCTCCTTCAATGCCAGCAAGCTGGTCACGGTCTGGGGCGGATTTTCAACCCGCTGGTATGGTGCCCTGTTTCAGGATCAGCAGATGCTGGACGCCATCGGTGTCACCCTGCGGGTCGGCACCGTCTCCGCCACCATCGCAACCGTGCTGGGAACTCTGGCCGCCCTGGCCCTGACCCGGGTCGGCGGCTTCCGGGGGCGCCTGCTGTTCTCAGGCATGATCTATGCGCCCCTGGTCATGCCCGAGGTCATTCTGGGCCTGTCACTGTTGTTGCTGTTCGTCGCCGTTGGCGCACCCCGGGGCATCTGGACCGTCACCGCCAGCCACGCGACCATGACCCTCTGTTACGCCGCCGTGGTCATCCAGGCACGACTGGCCAGCTTCGACAGGTCCCTTGAGGAGGCCGCACGCGATCTGGGCCGCACGCCCTTCCAGGCCTTCTTCGAGGTCACCCTGCCCAATATCGCGCCGGCCGTCGCGGCCGCCTGGATGCTGGCCTTTACCCTGTCCCTGGACGATCTGGTCATAGCCAGCTTCACCTCCGGTCCGGGCTCCACCACCCTGCCCATGCGGATCTACAGCCAGGTCCGGCTGGGGGTGAACCCGGAGATCAACGCCGTCTCAACCCTGCTGATCGGGCTGGTCGCCACCGGGGTCATCGCCGCCTATCTGATCCAGCAGCGCCAAAGGGCGACGACCGACAGGGTCTAGAGAGAAGGGGTCCGGTCAAACCAAGGCCGCGCCTGCTCAAGTTGCCCCGCCAGCCGGAACAGGGTCGCCTCATCGGCCATCCGCCCTACGAACTGCATGCCGATCGGCAGGCCTCCAGCGCTCCAGCTCAGGGGAACGGTCATGGCCGGCTGGCCGGTATTGTTGAAGGCCTGGGTGTTGGGCATGAAATGGAACAGGCGCTCGACAAACAGCGAGACATCCTCCGTCAGGTGGCCAACGGGGATGGCCGGGCAGCCCAGGGTCGACAGCAGGAGGACATCATAATCCTGAAACAGCCGCGCGACCGCACGACCATAGGCATGGATGGCTGCGAGCCCGCGGACATAGTCAGAGCCTGAAACCCCCTTGCCGCGCCGATACATGCCCCAGGTCAGGGGTTCCAGTTCGTGATCCGCCACAGGACGTCCGCGGCGCTCGGCCTCGGCATCCACATTGGCCGTCACCGAGGCTGCGATCACATTTCCCGCGGCCAGCTGCATGGCGGCCAGATCGCCGGGCACGGTCACCTCTTCAACAACATGGCCCAGGGCCTCGCAGAGTTTTGCAGCGTCGAGAACGGCAGCCTTGCACTCCGGATCCAGTCCAGGAGAGGCCAGGGCGGCGGTTGTGAAACCGATCCGCAGGGTACCCGGCGACCTCTGGACCTCATCGGTAAAGGGCCTGGCCGGCGCGCTGAGATAATAGGGATCGCCGGCCTGGGGCTGGCAGGAAATGTCCAGCAGGACTGCACTGTCCCGGACCGAGCGTGTGACAGCGTGCTGGATGGAGGCACCGCCCCACCCTTCACCCGCCGGCGCGAAGGACACCCGGCCTCTGGATGGCTTCATGCCGAACAGGCCACAGGCCGAGGCCGGTGTGCGGATCGAGCCCCCACCATCGCTGGCATGGGCGGCTGGCACAATCCCGGCCGCAACGGCCGAGGCTGCGCCGCCTGATGAGCCACCCGGTGTCCGCGAGACATCCCAGGGATTGCGGCATATGCCCAGCAGGGTGGGTTCGGTGACCGGCACCAGGCCGAATTCCGGGGTATTGGTCTTGCCGAAAATCACCAGGCCGGCGGCCTTGTAGGCACTGGTCAGGGCGCTGTCAGCGGGCGCAACCACATCCTTGAGCAGGGCCGAGCCACTGCTGGTCACCGTCCCGGCCATGGCGGCCCCCAGATCTTTGAGCAGAAAGGGCACCCCTGCCAGCGGGCCTGTCGGCACCTGATCGGCAAGGGCCCTGCGGGCCATGTCGGCAAGATCTGTGGTCACGGCATTCACGGCGGGATTGACCTGCGCCATCCTGGCGACCGCCGTATCAAGCAGTTCTCCGGGCGAAACCTCGCCCCGGGTCACCAGGCCAGCCAGGCCGACAGCGTCGTGTTTGCGATAGTCTTCGAACTTCATGGCCATGCTCCCTGGGTGTTTTCTGGCAAAGGATCACAGTTGGAGACGCCTTCCAAGCCAGGATCGACGTCTGACACCTTGCCCCGGAGGCCGGGTCATGGCATCCGTCCCCGCCTTGGGGCCGGCTTAGCTCAGCTGGTAGAGCAGCGGTTTTGTAAACCGAAGGTCACGGGTTCGATTCCTGTAGCCGGCACCAGGCCCCCTCCCCGAAACGAGCCAAATTGCCCTTCCATGGGAACAAAGCCCCGGCCCTGGGGCCTATACCCTTTCCAGGGCTTTCCAGGTTCTGGGTCCGACGATTCCATCCGGCACCATGCCGTGCTGTCTTTGAAACGCCCGGACAGTAGCCTCGGTTCTGGCGCCAAACTCCCGATCAACCGTCAGGCCCAGCGCCTGCTGCAGATCGCCAACCCGGTCGCTGGTCATCCCTCGCCGCAGGGTCGGTCGGTTCGTGACCGGATCGACAGCCGGAATCTGGGGACGGACCTCAGTCCGGCCCTCCATGATCGCAGCGACAACAAGACGGAACTCCCGCATGTCAAAGGCCGGATCAATGGGCTTGCGACTTGGGGCATATTCCTTGTGCGCAATGCAGGCTCCAGCCCCGAGGTCGAGATGTGAGAGAATGGCCGCAACCCCGCGCCGATACGCGTCCATCTGGATGTCTGGCCAGGTTGCAGAATAGGGCAGCGGGTTCTCCGCCTCGATTCCGATATAGTGGGTGTTGCCACTGATCGTCCTGTAAATGCCATCTCCTGCGCCGGCGTGGTTCGCAGCCCCTGCGGCAATGAGATAGAAGGTGCCGTCCCGGGCCAGACCCAACTGTGCCAGTGGCCCCGATACGTCGACCCGTCCCTTGATCAGGGTGCCCAGGGTGGGCATGTTGCCCTTGGCCGTGGTCGCCGTGTGGTGACAGATCACCCCATCCACCCGGCCCATTTCACGCCGCCCGCGACGGCGCCAGCCTTCCGTCGGCGCAACCTTCAGCCCGGCATCAAGCAGCACAGTCTCAAGCCATGTCAGCGCATAGTCCATGATTCACCTCCAGGCCTCATTGGGTTGCGACGCCGCCACGTGCCGCCGGCAGATCGGCATCATCTGTCACCTCTGAAGGGTCGATCTGATGGTCGGCGAC
>CAIYSH010000087.1 GCA_903928755.1 uncultured Alphaproteobacteria bacterium
GTGATGGCTGCAAGGGTTTTCAGGTCAAGTTGATCCCGGGCATAGGCAACCGTCGCTGCAGCCGCTTCCTGGGCAAATCCCCTGGACCAGGCGGTTTCGAGATAGGCATAACCAAGGTCTGGAAATGCCAAACCATCGCGACGCACCAGGCCACATAGTCCGATGGCTTCTCCAGTCGCGCGGCAGACAACGCGCCACAACCCGAACCCATTTCTGCGATAGCTCAGTCCCTGACGCTGCTCGATATAGGCCGTCGCCGCATCAAGGTCGTAGATTTCACGATCACCGATATTTTCGAGAAAACCGGGTTCATTAAGCAACTGGAAAATGAACAGCTCGTCGCGACCGGCCTCAAGCTCATCAAGGCTGAGCCGGTCCGTTTCCAGAATGATGCGGCTCATGGTTTTTCCAGCCGTGCCACAAGACTGGACGTATCCCAGCGCTGACCGCCCATGGCCTGCACTTCGGCATAGTAGCCGTCGACCAGCGCCGTCAGGGCCAGATGGGCACCATTGGACCCGGCTTCCTCCAGGACAAGCCCGAGGTCCTTGCGCATCCAGTCGACCGCAAAGCCGAAGTCAAAACGCCCTTCCGCCATTGTCGACCAGCGATTGTCCATTTGCCAGGACTGGGCTGCGCCCTTGGAGATCGCCGCAAGAACTTCGCCGGGATCGAGACCAGCGCGTTTCGCAAAATGCATGGCCTCGGCCAAGCCCTGCACAACGCCGGCAATCGCAATCTGGTTCACCATCTTGGCCAATTGACCGGAACCCGACTCCCCCATGCGCCGCACGGCCTTGGCAAAGGCTGCGATAACGAGCTCCGCCTTCAGGAAGGCTCCGGAATCACCGCCGCACATGACGGTCAGCTGTCCGGCTTCCGCCCCGGCCTGGCCACCGGAGACAGGGGCATCGATGAACCACCGGCCCGTTTCAAGCGCCAAGCCGGACATCTCCCGAGCCAGTTTTGCCGATGTCGTCGTGTGGTCAACAATGATCCCCCCCGGTGCCATGACCGGAAGACCCAGCGCCACCACCTCGCGGACGTCGTCATCCCGGCCGACGCAGATGAAGACCATGTCTGCGCCCCTGACGGCCTCAGGGATGGAAGGCGCAAACTGGCCTTCGAAAATCTCCTTCCAACGCACCGCCTTTTCCGTGGTGCGATTGAAAACAGTGACCGAATGCCCTGCCTTGGCGAGGTGTCCGGCCATGGGAAACCCCATGACGCCCAGACCAATAAACGCAACCTTCATGTCCGACTCCCAAACATCAACACCATCTTAACGACCAAAGCGCACCCTGCCGATGAATCACGGTTAACAGGAGCAAACCATGGCGCTCGGCGAACGGCCCATCCTGATCAAAAAGGTCAAGAAGGTTTCGGGCGGCGGACACCACGGCGGTGCCTGGAAGGTTGCCTATGCCGATTTCGTGACCGCCATGATGGCTTTCTTCCTCCTCATGTGGCTGATCAATACCAGCAGTCCGGAACAGAAGCGCGGCATTGCCGACTATTTTGCGCCGGCCAGCGTCGCGGAAACGACCTCAGGGTCAGGGGGGATTCTGGGAGGCACTGCACTTGGAGACGATGGCACCAAGTCTGCAGGTTCCATGTCGGTCATTCAGGAAACCTCCCCTGAA
>CAIYSH010000088.1 GCA_903928755.1 uncultured Alphaproteobacteria bacterium
ACCCGGGCGGCCAAGGGGATTTCCCTGGGCGTGCGGGGGAAACCGGTTCAGCATTTTCCGGGCGTGCCGAGAGAAGTTTTCGATGCGTCCGGCGCAGGCGATACCACCATTGCAGCCCTTGGGTTGGCCCTGGCGGCCCGGGCAACCATGGGGGATGCCATTGACTTTGCCATGCTTGCCTCCGGGGTTGCCGTTGGCAAGGTCGGTACGGCGACCGTGACCCCTGACGAAATGGTGGAGGCCTCGCTGTCTGCCCATATGGCCTCTGCCGAGCTCAAGATCGCGACCCCTCACCGTATGGCAGAGGAAGTTGCCCGCTGGAGAAGCCGGGGACAAAGAATTGGTTTTACAAACGGTTGTTTCGATATTCTCCATAAGGGGCACGTGGCTTATCTGAACCAGGCCCGAACCTGGTGCGACCGTCTGATTGTCGGCTTGAACTCTGACCGTTCTGTGGGTGAGCTGAAGGGTGAAGGCCGTCCCGTCAATGACCTGGAGAGCCGCGCCCTTGTGCTGGCAGGGCTCGGTTGCGTTGATCTGGTTGTGCCGTTTGATGAGGACACGCCCCTGAAACTGATCGAGTTGGCGCGGCCGGACCTTCTCATCAAGGGATCTGATTACGCTGAAGGTGACGTTGTCGGCGGTGCTGAAGTGAAATCCTGGGGCGGGGAGGTTCGGCTGGCACAGATCGTGGAAGGTTATTCCACGACCGCGGCGATCGCGCGGATGATCGAAGGTGGGAAAACATGAGCCGCAGGATCATTTTCGTTACGGGCGGTGCGGGCTTCATCGGGTCCAACATTGTCGCAAAGCTGGCGCAGGACCCGTCTCTTGATGTTGTGGTCTGCGACTGGCTGCACGAGGCGCAGTTGGGCAAATGGCGCAATATTGCCAAGCATCCCATTGGCGATTTCGTGGCACCGGAAAACATGTTCGCCTGGCTGGAGCAGCGATGGCGGGACGTGGAGCTTGTCATTCACATGGGCGCGGTTTCCTCGACCATGGAGCCGGATGCCGACAAGATCATCCATTCAAATTTCACCCTCAGCCGGGACCTGTTCCGCTGGTGTGCGGATCGCCAGCGGCGGTTCATCTATGCGTCGTCTGCGGCGACCTATGGTGACGGCGCTCTGGGATTTGAGGATCGGGATGATCTGTCCTCGCTTGAGGCCCTCAGGCCGCTGAATCCGTATGGCTGGTCAAAGGCGCTGTTTGACCATTTCGCCGCCCGGCAGGCTTTGCGGGGCTATGCGCCGCCACAATGGGTAGGGCTGAAGTTCTTCAACGTCTATGGGCCCAATGAAGCGCACAAGGGATCCATGAAGTCCGTGGCGGCGCAGATCTGGCCCAGGGTTCAGGCCGGGCAGGCCGTGCAGCTTTTTGAGTCCCATCGTGAGGGTATCCCCCATGGAGGTCAGGAACGGGACTTCGTCTATGTCCGGGATGTGGCTGATGTTGTGGCCTGGCTTGGCGCAGCGCCCCATGTGAACGGGGTTTTCAACCTGGGCTCGGGCAAGGCGCGGACCTTTGCCGATCTGGCGACTTCGGTCTTCCAGGCTGCTGGGCAGGCACCGCAAATTGAATACATGCCCATGCCGGATTCCCTTCGCGACAAGTATCAGTATTTCACCGAGGCCAGCATGGGCCGTCTGGCCTCTGTCGGTTACAACCAGCCTTTCACCTCCCTGGAAGAGGGTGTGAAGGACTACGTCCAGACCTATCTCGCGACTGACGACCCCTATCGTTGAGTTCATGCCGCAATCCAGCCCCCGACGCACCCTGATCCTCGCAGCCGTCCTGGTCGCAGCCTTGATCGGCGTGGGGGGCATGATCTGGGGAGACGATATCCTGCGGGCTGCCCTTGATCCCCAGGAGCCCTTTCAGGTCTACAGACCGCCCCCGGCACCGGATTATGCAAAGCCCTCAGCCTGGGCGATCCGGCCGGTGAGCGCCGCCACGACCCAGCCAGCCGATGTCTTCTTCATTTCGCCCACGACATTTGACGGCGGGCGGCACTGGAATGCGCCCATTGACAATATTCAGGCAGATCAATGGTTTCGGCGGGTTGTTGCCCCCAATTATGTCGGACCTTTCCAGAGGGCGGGACGCATCTATGCGCCCCGTTACCGACAGGCCAGCCTCTATACCTTGACGACCCTGCGTGAGGACGCCCGGGAAGCCCGCAAATTCGCCTATGGCGACGTGGCTGCCGCCTTTGCCTATTATCTGACCCACGACAATCAAGGTCGGCCGTTTCTCGTCGTCGGCGTGGAACAGGGCGGTACCCTGGCGGCGCGGCTCCTTGCTGAGCAGGTTGCCATGCACCCTGAGATGCGTGACCGGCTTGCGGCTGCCTATATGATCGAAGCTGTAACCCCGGCCAATTCACCCCCCATTTCCCCGTGCCAGAAGCGCAATGAATCCGGGTGTCTTGCTGCCTGGGTGTCGGCCTTCGATGCTGACATTGCGGCCGCCCAGGATATCCACAATCGCTCCCTGGTCTGGGCCCGGGGGGGAGATCTGGAGAATCTCAAGGGGCGCAAGCCCCTGTGTTTCAATCCCATCCTGGGGGCGACAACGGACCAGTCAGCACCGGCAAGACTGGCCATCGGGGCGGCCAATGCCACAGGCCTGGAATGGGGCGTGCGCCCACCCCTGCTCAGTCGGGTCGTCTCCGCCACGTGTCAGGATGGTGTCCTCAAGGTCGCTCGGCCGAAATCGGGTATGTTGCGGCCCTCAGGCTCCTGGGTAGATCGCCAAAAAGTGTCTGCTTACAATCTGTTTTACGCAGATCTTGAAGCTGATGCGAAGGCGCGCATCGAAACTTGGCGGATGAAGGCGGTCGTCCATGATTGATCCAGAAGTTTTTGCGGCTGACTGGATCGAGGCGTGGAACCGTCATGACCTTGATGGCATTCTCAGCCATTACGCCAAGGACATCGTTTTTCTGTCCCCTGTCGCCGCCGCCCGGACCGGGGCCGGACGGGTTGTTGGACATGAAGCATTGAGGGCCTACTGGGGCGAGGGGCTCTCTGTCCAATCTGACCTGAAATTCGAACTCGAACGAATCCTGGTGGGTCATGAGGCCCTGACGCTGAGATATTCAAATCACCGGGGGCAGGCCGTCGCGGAAACCTTCGAGTTCGGCCCGGACGGCAAGGTGCTTCGCGCCAGCGCCTGTTATGATCCGGCTATCCAGCGTCCTTGAGGACGGTGCCAGGACGCCAGTCGAACACTTCCTGAAGAACCCTGAGGGCCTGACCGCGGTCGCTGGTGAGATCTGGATCCCGAGCCAGGATCAGACGGGCATCATCGCCAGCCGTGAGGATCAGATCCCTGTGGGCTATGGGGTTGGCGAAGACATAGGCCGGAAATCCGGACTGTTTCAGGCCCAGTGAATCGCCACCGCCTCGCAGTTCAAGATCGGTCTCTGCAATCCTGAAGCCGTCATCCGTTCGCCGCAGGATGTCGAGACGTTTCTGCGCCGTCTCTGAAAGGGGAGGGTCATAGAGCAGTATGCAGGCGCTTTCCCGGCGTCCGCGGCCAACCCGTCCCCTGAGTTGATGGAGTTGAGCCAGTCCGAAGCGCTCAGCCTGCTCGATGACCATGATGGTGGCGTTGGGGACATTGACCCCGACCTCGACGACGGTCGTTGCGACCAGAACCTGGATC
>CAIYSH010000089.1 GCA_903928755.1 uncultured Alphaproteobacteria bacterium
CACAAGGGCTTCCACCGTCAACAGGCCGATTTCCGCAAGAGACCTGGACAGCCCGCCGCGGGTAGCCTGAGCAGCTTCACGGAAGGCAATTTCGGCAGCGGCATTCAGGCCTTCATCGCCGAACAACTCGGCACCGAGCATGGCACAATAGGCCTGCTCGCAACGGGACCGCGCCCAGCCCTCTGACCGTCGACGTCGGTCGAAGAGTTCGGCTGCCCCTTCCGCGGTGGCCGCCGCCTTGCGCAGGGCGACGACATCACCACTGCGCCGGGCCAGTTCCCGCCAGGCAATGGCCGCTTCGAACTTGCGCTGTGCCCGATCCTTTGCGCTGATACGGCCGGCGGCGACATCACAGGAACGCGCCTCATTGTGCAGCAGACGCAAATCAAGAAACTCAAGGAGGGACCTGTCACCACCAGTCAATCCATCGCGCGGCGCATTGAAGGTGTCTGCACCAAAAAAGCGCCGTAGCTCGCGACCAAACTCAAACATCATCATCCACTCCGATGACCCTGCCAGCGTCTCATCTCGGGACGCGGGCGGTGGGTTCAGACTGGAACTAGCAAAGCGCCTGCCGAAGCACTTAACAAGTGGTTAACTGATTGATTATGGTTAACGAATTACGAATTTTCGAATTCAGGCGAAAATCGCCGCATGATCGGCCTCAGTGAGAATGCGCCAGCCACCGGGTTCGAGACCTTCGGGAAGGACCAGCCCGCCAATCCGGTCGCGATGCAGGCCGACCACATGATTTCCGGCAGCAGCAAACATTCGGCGCACCTGATGATACCGGCCTTCCGTGATAACAAGGTCAGCGGACCGCTCTCCGGTCTGGATCAGTTCGGCAGGTGCGAGGGGATCATTCTCACCCTCCAGCATCAGCGTCCCGGAAGCGTAAAGCGCCCCTTCCTCCCCGCTCAGGGGACGTTCCAGTTCGGCCCTGTAGCGTTTGGCAACGTGGCTGCGCGGTGAAATGACCCTGTGCAGGAAGGGCCCGTCGTCAGTGATCAGCAGCAGACCTGATGTATCCTTGTCCAGCCGCCCGACCGTGGACAGGCCCGGCATCCTTGCCCGCCACCTGTGAGGCAGCAGTTCGTAGACACTGCGCCCAGGTTCCTTGTGCGAGCAGACCACGCCAAGGGGCTTGTTCATGATCAGGGTGAGCGGTGCCGGTGGATCGACCGGCACGCCGGAAATGCTCATTTTCAATGGCAGGTCAGCCGTCACAGGCACCTTCGCCCCAGGGTCCGTCAAGGGTTTGCCATCGAGCACGACCCTTCCAGCCCGGACCAGGCCTGCCACTTCGCGCCGGGAGCCATAGCCCAGATTGGCGAGCAGCCGGTCCAGCCGTGCCATGGGTGGACGGCTCATGCCTGGGCCTCATAGATCTTGTATCCGCCATCGTCTGCGCGAAGGTCCACCCGCCGGAAATGTTCCTGCAGCACCGACTCGTAGGGCAGGTGACGATTGGCCGTCAGCCAGCAGACCCCGCCCTTTCGCAGTCGACCGGCGGCCGTGCGGATGAAGGCCTGACCAAGGGCCCGATCCTCCTGACCCCCATCATGGAAAGGTGGATTCATGACAATGAAATCCAGCCCTGTGATCCGCTCATCAAGCTGGCGGACATCGCCCCATATGACCTCGACCCTGGGATCATCCAGATTGTGCTGGGCAGCTCGCACCGCCCGTCGATCCAGTTCGACAAGGGTGAGTTCCGTGACCTGGGCACTCTTCAGCACCTGCAGGGCCAGAAGACCAATACCAGCCCCGAAATCCGCACCACGCCCTTTCAGTTCCGGCAATGTCCGCAGCAGAAGCCCCGTGCCGCGATCGAGGCGATCCCAACTGAAGACCCCAGGCTGGGTCCAGAGACCGGTATCATCAAGCCGCCGTGGCGCCCCCGCCCTCAGGGCCAGATCCAGGCGGTCCAGGGTCGATGGACGCTCGACCTGACAGAAACGGTGATGGCGGCGAGCCTCTTCAAAGACCTCACAGCCAAAGCCCTCCAGAGCCTTGCGGAGCCTGGTGCCCCCCTTGTCCTTTGGTGCAAAGACAATGATCTCTCCCTGTGGTCTCACGGTGCGCAAGGCCTGAGCCATGACGTAATCCCGCTCCAGCGTTCCGGGCGGAGCCAGGATCAGGGCACCATCAGCCTCGCCTTCCGCCAGATCAGCCAGGTCGGTGGATCCGGGCACCAGGGGTGAAACCTGCTCGGCTCCGGCAGGAATAACCATCAGGCCGGGTGCCGGGCGACCATAGAGCAGGATCCTGCCCAACGGCCCTAGCCCCTTTCCCGGGTGCGCTGGAACCCGAGGTCGGGATGACGCTCCGTCACATATCCCAGTTCCCAGGCAGACTTGGCCAGGAAGACCGGCTGATCATCGATGTCGGTCGCCATGGCAGTCTTGTGCTTGTCGATGAAATCCTTGATCTCACTGTCCTTGCCGGTAAGCCAGCGCGCTTCGGCAAAAGGACTGGCTTCGAACATCACTTCGAGCTGGTATTCATTGGCCAGACGGTCAGCCATGACCTCAAACTGCAGTTGACCCACGGCACCCACGATGAAATCCGCCCCGAACTGTGGCCGGAAGAGCTGGGTCACACCTTCTTCCGCAAGGCCCTCAAGGGCCTTTTTGAGATGCTTGGCCTTCAGGGGATCCTGACCCTGACCCGCTGCAGGATTTCCGGTGCGAAGTTTGGCAGTCCTGCGAAACGAAGCAGACCGGTCTCGGAAAGGCTGTCACCGACCCTGAGTACGCCGTGGTTGGGAATGCCGATGACATCGCCGGCAAAGGCTTCCTCGGCCAGTTCCCGGTCCGAGGCGAAGAACATGATCGGCGCATTGACGGAAAGCTGGCGACCGGTGTTCTGCACCTTCAACTTCATGCCGCGATGGAACCGGCCTGAGCACAAGCGCAGGAAAGCGATCCTGTCGCGATGGTTGGGGTCCATGTTGGCCTGGACCTTGAAGACAAAGCCCGTGACTTCGGGATCACCCGGGACGATATGGGTCCCGACCGCTGACCGGGTAGCCGCCACGGCCTTGGGGGCCGGAGCATAGGCTCCCAGCCCTGCCAGCAACTGGTCTATGCCAAAGTGTCTCAGGGCGGACCCGAAGAAGACCGGGGTCATGTGGCCCTCGAGAAAGGCCTGGGGATCGAAGGGTTTTGACGCCTCCTGAATCAGCATGGCACCCTCTTCGAGTTCTGCCTGCTCATCAGGGTCCAGATAGCTGACCACAGCATTACCGCCGAAGGCGATCGGTAACGGGTGACCTTCATCCTTGTTGTCAGCGCTCCGCTTTGCGAAGGGCAGAAACTGCTGGGTCCGCAGGTCGAGCATGCCTTTGAACCGCCCCCCGGATCCGGCCGGCCAGAACAGGGGCGCGGGGTCCAGAGCCAGTTTGGAAGAAATTTCATCCAGCAGTTCGATGGGGTCCTGGGCTTCCCGGTCCATCTTGTTGATGAAGGTTACAATGGGAATGTCCCGCAGTCGGCAAACCTCGAACAGCTTCAGGGTCTGGGGCTCGATGCCCTTGGCGGCGTCCAGCACCATGACAGCAGCATCCGCAGCGGTCAGTGTCCTGTAGGTATCTTCCGAGAAATCCTCGTGGC
>CAIYSH010000090.1 GCA_903928755.1 uncultured Alphaproteobacteria bacterium
ATCAGGGTCTGGCCCGGCTTGAGGGTCTTGCCGAGCCCGGCAAGGAAGGGACTGTCAGGATAGACCAGATCATCGATCACCGCCGGAAGGGCACCTTCCGGCCAGACAATGATGTCCGGCGCGCGCGCGCCGGAGCTGGCCGAAAGGGTCAGATAGGTTTTCAGGATGGCCTGAAGGTTTTCGGGCCGCCATTTTTCCTTCTGGTCAATGTCGGCCTGGACCAGCCTGACCAGGGGGGCGTCCGGCGAAACCTTTGGCGCCTGGGCCAGCCGGTGAGCCCCCCAGCCATAGAGTCCCGCCAAGGTGAAGACGCAGGCCGCGACCAGAGCAGCCCGGGACCGCATCCCCTTCAGGTCAGGCCAAAGGCCGGTCGCCGCACCAAGGGCGATGGTGACATAGGAAAGACCGTAGGCCCCGATGACCGAGGCCAGTTGCGAGGGCGCCGATCCGGTCGCCCAGGTTTCACCCGGGAGATTCCAGGGAAAGCCGGACAGGACATGGCCGCGCAGCCATTCACACCCTGACAGCAAGGCCGCGAAGATGAAGATCCGGGACCAGCCGCCCCTGGATACCAGGGCAAAGACCGCCGCCGAAAGCCCCCAGAACAGGGCCAGACCTCCGGCCAGAAACACAAGGGCGAAGGGGGCCATCCAGCCGTGGACCTCCGCCTCAACCAGGAAGGCTTCCGTCACCCACCAGACGCCGACCGAAAAATAGCCCAACCCTGCCAGCCAGCCATAGAGAAAGGCCTGTCGCGGATGAAGACCGGGCTCCCGCCCCAGAAGCCAGAGCAGAAGTCCGTAACCGGCAAGGCCCGGCAGGAAGCCAAAGGGGGGGAAGGCAAGCGCCGCCAGCAGGCCGGCCGCAAGGGCCAGGCCTCGGATCTTCCAGGGCGACAGGATCATGGTTTGGGCGGCAGCACGGGCGTCTTTCGCCAGCGCACCCGTTTCACCCTGCGCGGATCAGCGTCGAGGATCTGGATCTCGTAGCCATCGGGATGGGGAATGACCTCGCCGCGCTGGGGGACCCGCCCGGCCAGGGCCGTGACGAGGCCGCCGACCGTGTCTATGTCCTCATCCAGATCCGCCGGTGCCAGGTCGCGACCGACGGCAGCCTCAAGCTCTTCCAGAGGTGCGCGGGCGTCAGCCTCGAAAATGTCACCGGGTCTGGCCACCACGCCGGCGACCTGGGCCTCGTCGTGCTCATCATCGATTTCACCGACCACGGCTTCCACAAGGTCTTCAAGGGTCACGAGACCATCCGTGCCGCCAAACTCATCAATGACCAGGGCCATGTGGGTGCGGGATCCCTGCATGCGGAGCATCAGGTCTGCTGCCCGCATGGAGGCAGGAACATAGAGGGCATCCCGGCGCAGCTTCTGCAGAACCTGATCCTCGGGCTCCGGCTTCTTGGCCTTGCCCTTGGCGGGGCCCGCCATGAGCTTGAAGACGTCCTTGACGTGTATCACGCCCACCGGATCGTCCAGGGTATCCCGATAGATGGGCATGCGGGAGTGTTCGGCCTCGATGAACCTCTGCACCAGACCGGAGAACGGTGTGTCCAGTTCAACTGCGACAATATCGGCCCGCGGTGTCATCACATCCTCGACGCGGAGGGTCTGGAAGGCCTGGGCCTGATCCACCAGCCGTCCCCCGATGGACTCTGCCAGGGCTTCGGCCTCAGTAGCGGGTTCGGGCTCGGGCGCACCAAGCCACCGGCGGATCAGGCCGGTCAGGCCCCTGCGCGGTGAACCCGGGCGTTCTGTCTCATCGTGACTGGCCATTGTCTCCTCAATCGGCGTCATAGGGGTCTGGAACCCCCAGGTCCGCCAGGACCCTGCGTTCAAGGCTCTCCATTTCCAGAGCCTCGTCTGCCTGCTCGTGATCATACCCCACAAGATGCAGGACGCCATGGGCCACAAGATGCTGCAGGTGATGAGCCAGGGGCTTGCCCTGGGCCACGGCTTCGCGGGCACAGACCCCGTAGGCCAGGGCCACATCACCCAGGTGGGTCTCGGGGTTCAGCGGTGCGGGAAAGGACAGGACATTTGTGGGCTTGGCCTGCTGCCGAAAGCGCAGGTTGAGATCGAAGATCTCTTCATCATGGGTCAGGAGCACCACCACATGGCCCTCGAAATCGGCATGCGCCAGGGCCATCTGCGCAGCGGCACGGCTCAGGGGCTCCACATCCGGCAGGGCCGTCAGCCAGGCTTCTTCCTCGACCTCGACATCAATATCGTTCAATCGGGCCGTCCGCGTTTGGCAGCGTCAGCCTCATAGGCACGGACAATCCGCTCGACCATGGGGTGGCGAACCACATCCCCGGCAGAAAAGCGGCTGACGCCAACCCCCTGAACGCCATCAAGAAGACCCACGGCATGGGCCAGTCCGGAGTCGTCGATCCGCGGCAGGTCGACCTGGCTCGGATCTCCGGTGACCACCATGCGCGCACCTTCTCCCAGGCGGGTCAGGACCATCTTCATCTGCAGGCGGGAACAGTTCTGTGCCTCGTCCACGATGACAAAGGCATGGGCCAGGGTTCGGCCCCGCATGAACGCGATGGGTGCCAGCTCGATTTCGCCCTTTTCCCGACGGCGGCGGAACTGGTCAATGCCCATAATGTCGGTGAGGGCTTCCCAGACCGGCGCCATATAGGGGTCGACCTTGTCGGACAGATCCCCCGGCAGGAAACCCAGTCGCTCGCCGGCCTCCACGGCAGGACGGCTGACAATAAGACGCTCGACCTCGCCGCGCAGCAGCATGCCTGCGCCGTGTGCTACCGCCAGGAAGGTCTTGCCCGTGCCGGCCGGGCCCAGGCCGAAAACCAGCTCACACCGGCTCATGGAGTCCAGATACCGGGCCTGGGCCGGGGTCTTGGGAGCCACCTGACCGCGCCGGCCAGACGGAAGGCCACCGGGGGCAGAGCCACGCCCGACCCGCACCTGCCCTATGGCCACGCGGACATCGGCTTCGGTCACCTCATGGCCCTTGTCCGCCCGCTCAGCCAGGGCCTGGACCACGCGCTTGGCAGAGCCCCGCCCCCGGGAGTCTCCATCCACGGAAACACCGCCGCCGGGGGTCTCGATCAGGACATCAAAGGCATCTTCGAGCAGGGCCGCATGCCGGTTTGAGGTCCCGGCAATCGCCCGGGCCGCAAGATCAGACAGGGGAATGAATTCCGAGGACCTGCTCACGCTGGTGCCTGGGCAGGGGACAGGGTTCCAGCCAGGCTCATCCTGGCGGCGCTGGTAATGCGCACAGGCACGATCTGACCAATCAATCCGGCAGGACCCTCACAATGAACAGCCTGCAGATAGGGACTGCGGCCGGAAAGCTGACCAGGGTGTCGACCCGGTTTTTCAATCAGAACCGGCAGGGTCCTGTCCACCTGAGCGGCATTGAACGCCTTCTGCTGGACTTCCAGCAGGACATTCAGCCGGGCCAGACGCTCATCCTTGACCTCTTCTGCCACCTGCCCGGGCAGGGCTGCGGCCGGGGTTCCGGGGCGGGGGGAATACTTGAAGCTGAAAGCCGAGGCGTGACCGACAGCCCTCACCAGGTCCAGGGTCGCCTCGAAGTCCGAGTCCCGTTCGCCGGGGAAGCCGACGATGAAATCCCCTGAAAGGGCCATGTCCGGCCGTGCGGCCCGGACCCGCTCCAGGGTCTTCAGATAGCTTTCCGCCGTATGGGCCCGGTTCATCGCCTTGAGGATCCTGTCCGAGCCCGACTGCACGGGCAGGTGCAGAAAGGGCATCAGTTCGGGAATGTCGCCATGGGCGGCGATCAGGTCTTCGTCCATGTCCCGGGGGTGACTGGTCATGTAGCGGATGCGGTCGAGGCCCTCGATCCGGGCCAGGGCGCGGACCAGGTTTGCCAGCCCCCCGGTATAGGCATTGACGTTCTGACCCAGCAGGGTGACTTCCCGCACACCCTGTCTGGCCAGGGACCGGGCTTCGGCCAGGATCGTGTCCACAGGCCGGGACCATTCGGCACCGCGGGTATAGGGCACGACACAGAAGGTGCAAAACTTGTCGCAGCCTTCCTGAACGGTCAGGAAAGCCGTCACGCCGGTCGGGTTGCGATCCGGCGACAGGGCGTCGAACTTTTCGTCGGCAGCGAAGTCGGCGGCGAGACTCTCGCCCCTCGACCTGTGGGTGCGCGCGATCAGCTCAGGTAGCTGATGATAGGCCTGTGGGCCCACGACCAGATCCACCGCAGGCTGGCGGCGCATGATCTCCGCCCCCTCGGCCTGGGCAACGCAACCGGCCACCACCACGGTCATCGCCTCACCGGTCAGGGCCTTTTCCTGTTTCATTTCCTTGATCAGGCCAAGCTCGGAATAGACCTTTTCCGTGGCCTTTTCGCGGATGTGGCAGGTATTCAGGACCACAAGGTCCGCACCGACCGGACTGTCGGTCATGCCATAGCCAAGGGGCGTCAGCACATCGGCCATGCGCTCACTGTCATAGACATTCATCTGACAGCCATAGGTCTTGATGTAGAGGCGCTTGAGGGGAGCGGTCATGCTTCGGGTTATGGGGCGCTGGGGCGTGGGGCGCAACCGCCCTTAATCTTCAACTGGAACGCCGTAGAGTTCGAGCCGGTGATCCACAAGCCGGTAGCCGAGCTTGCGGGCAATGGCCTCCTGAAGGGCTTCAATCTCGCTATCGACAAACTCAATGACCTTTCCCGTCTTGAGGTCGATGAGATGGTCATGGTGGCTTTCGGTGGCTTCCTCATAACGGGAGCGGCCATCCCGGAAATCATGTCGGGCAACAATCCCGGCTTCTTCGAACAGCCGCATGGTCCGGTAGACCGTGGCGATCGAAATGTGGGGATCCACGGCATGGGCCCGGCGGAACAGTTCTTCGACATCAGGATGGTCAGCAGCCTCGGACAGCACACGGGCAATGACCCGGCGCTGCTCGGTCATGCGCATGCCTTTTTCGATACAGAGGTTCTCGATACGGTCCACCCGGTCCCCCAGAAATGAAATCACGACCAGAATAGGGTCAGTTGGCTCAGGTGTTAAGGTCGCGACGCATGATCACCGCATCAATCGGTGTTTCATGGCCGCTGGTATAGTAGCCGCGCCTCAATCCGACCCTTGCAAAGCCCGTGGCCCCATAAAGGGCAAGGGCAGCAGGGTTTTCCACCGAGACTTCCAGGAAGGCCTCACCGGCCCCGTCATGACGGGCCTGGGTCATGGCGGCTTCGACCAGGGCCCGGCCGACGCCGCGCTGACGCGCCGCCGGGTCAACGGCAATGGTATATATCTCAACTTCCCCGACCGCTGTCCGGCACAGGATCATGCCGCAGGGCACGGAATCCTCGGCGATCAGGGCAAACGCGCCTGGACCAGACCCGAGGTCGGCAATCTCCTCGGCACCCCATCCCGGACTGAAGGCCAGGGCATGGAGATGCGCCAGGATGTCCAGGTCTGCTTCCGTGGCGGAGCGCACAATCACGGATCGATTCCGCCCGGCAGCTTGGCATCGGGTGCCCTGAGATAGAGCGGCCTTGGTGGGGTCGGGGTCCTGGCGGCGGCCAGACGGGCGACAAATGCCGGATCAACCAGGTCCACCGGAAACACCTTGGCCTGCGGCGTCAGGCCTGACACGTGCCCAGTCCCGGACCCTACCAGGGTCACGACGGCGGTCTTTGACAACTCGATCAGCAGGGCTCCGGCAGCATCGATGTCGAGCCCGGCCGGTGCCGTCAGGGGCTGCCCCCTTTCAAAAGCCTGGAAATAGACCTGGCCACGCCGGGCTTCGAGCACCACGGCAATCAGACCCGGCGTCCCGGCAAAGGGCGCGCCCACGGCCTCCAGGGTGCCAATGCCGACAACGGGCAGGCCCAGGGCAGAACCCAGCCCCTTGGCAAAGGCCAGCCCGACCCGCAGGCCGGTGAAGGAGCCTGGTCCCACGGTGACGGCAATCCGATCGAGATCCCCGAAGCTGATGCCGGCGTCCTCCAGGGCCTCGGAGACCAGATCGGCCAGGCGCTCCTGATGGCCCCGCGCCATAACCTCCACCTGGCACGACAGAACCTCTCCATCGCGCAACACGGCCGCAGAGCAGGCTGACAGGCATGTGTCCAGGGCCAGGGTAATCATGTCAGCCGGGGCCGGCTCAGAGCGCCTGCTCGACCCGGGTTACTTCCGGCACATAATGCTTGAGCATGTTTTCGACGCCGGACTTCAGGGTCGCTGACGAGGAGGGACAGCCAGAGCAGGCCCCGCGCATGTGCAGCCAGACCACGCCGGTATCGGGTTCAAAGCGGTTGAAAAGGATATCACCGCCATCCTGGGCGACGGCCGGCCGGATACGGGTGTCCAGCAGGTCCTTGATCTCGGCCACCACCTGGGCGGTCTCACCCTCATAGACATCCTCATCGTGGCCGCTGCTGTCCTGGCTTTCGTCATCAAACAGCGCCCTGCCCGACGTGAAATGATCCATGATGGCGGCCAGGATCGGCGCTTTCACATGGGACCAGTCGACCTCGGGATCCTTGCCGACCGTGACAAAGTCAGACCCGAAGAAGACGCGCACCACGCCTTCAATCTGGAATAACCCGGCCGCCAGCGGCGAGACCGCGGCCTGGTCCGGGGTACGGAAATCCCGGCTGCCGTCCAGGAGGACATCACGGCCCGGCAGGAATTTCAGGACTTCCGGGTTCGGCGTGGCTTCAGTTTGAATGAACATGGGCCAGATGTGGCGCGGGACATGACGAAGTGCAAGCCACCAGATGATGTCAGACGATTGAACCCGTCCCGGAAAGGGTGTAACGCGCCGCGCTCATGATGGCATTGGGCCGCAGATGGGAACTTCCGAGCGTTCCCGGAGACGAGAGATGGCTGATCCGACAAGCGACGCCCAGGGGGCGGTCGGGGAGTCCCATCATCATCCCCAGACAGAAAGTTTCGCCGCCCTGGCCCTCGGGGCCATGGGGGTGGTCTTTGGCGATATCGGCACCAGCCCGCTCTATGCCATGCGCGAAGCCCTGGCACACACCCGCGACAATGTGAGCAATGAAGTCGCCGTCCTCGGGGTGGTGTCCCTGGTCACCTGGGCCCTGATCCTGATCGTGACCGTCAAATATGTGGTCTTCCTGATGCGGGCCGACAACAAGGGCGAAGGGGGCACCCTGGCCCTGATGGCCCTGGCCCAGCGGTCGCTTGGCAAACGCTCGACTGCGGTCTTTTTCCTCGGGGTGATCGGGGCGGCACTCTTCTATGGCGACGGGATCATCACGCCCGCCGTGTCCGTGCTGGGCGCGCTGGAAGGCATGCGGGACGCACCGGGCCTTGGCCAGACCCTGGCACCCTATGTCCTGCCGGCCTCGGCGGTCATTCTGGTCGTTCTCTTCCTGGTGCAATCCCGAGGCACGGCCAGCATGGCGCGGTTCTTCGGCCCCATTACCCTGGCCTGGTTCATCGTCCTGGGTGTCCTGGGCGCGATCCACATTTCGGATGCACCCTCGATCCTCCGTGGCCTTTCACCGCACTATGGCGTCCTGTTCCTGTTCAACAATGGCTGGCTGGGGTTCGTCATCCTCGGCAGTGTCTTCCTGGCGGTCACCGGGGCTGAAGCCCTCTATGCCGACATGGGCCACTTCGGGAAAAAGCCCATCCAGGCGGCCTGGCTGTTCTTTGTCCTTCCCGCCCTTCTGCTCAACTATTTCGGTCAGGGTGCCCTGGTCCTTGCCCATCCGGAGGCCAGGGCCAATCCCTTTTTCCAGATGATCCCCCACGCCATGTACTGGCCGGTGCTCCTGCTCGCCACCGCCGCCACGGTCATTGCCAGCCAGGCGGTGATTACCGGGGCCTTCTCCATGACCCAGCAGGCCGTCCAGCTGGGTCTGTTCCCGCGGATCGACATCCGCCGGACATCAGAGACCCAGGCCGGCCAGATCTATGTGCCCCAGATCAACACCTTCCTGATGATCGGCGTACTGATCCTGCTGTTCAGCTTCAAGACCTCGCACAACCTGTCGGCCGCCTATGGCATTGCCGTCACTGGCTCGATGTTCGTCGACACCCTGTTGTTCTTCGTCATCGTCAAATCCATGTGGAAACGCCCGACCTGGCAGGCCGCCCTGGCCGCGGGCGGATTCGGAGCCCTGGACATCGTCTTCATCTCGTCGAACCTGCTGAAGATTCCGCAGGGGGCCTGGCTGCCCCTGGTCCTCGGTGCCATGATGGTGGTTGTCATGTGGACCTGGACCCGTGGCTCGCAGATCCTGGCCGACAAGACCCGTCGGGACAGCCTGCCGCTTTCGGAACTGTCGGGCATACTCAAGGCCCGGCCGCCGCACCGGGCCCCGGGCACGGCGATTTTCCTGACCTCTGATCCGGACATGGCTCCGGTCGCCCTGATGCATAACCTCAAGCACAACAAGGTCCTGCATGAGAAGAACATCATCCTGACCGTGATCACCACCGAGACGCCACGGGTGAAAGAGGATGACCGGGTCAGGATCGAACCCATCAATGACGACTTCAAGAAGGTGGTCATTTCCTATGGCTTCATGGAGAGCCCGAACCTGCCCAAGGCCCTGGGCCTCTGCCGCAAGCTGGGCCTGAAGTTCGACATCATGGCCACAAGCTTCTTCCTCGGGCGACGATCCGTGGTGGCCTCGGCCCAGTCGGGCATGCCGCTATGGCAGGACAAGGTCTTCATCTTCCTGATGCGCAATGCCGCCAACCCCACGGACTTCTTCAAGATCCCGCCGGGGCGCGTCGTGGAGCTGGGCACCCAGGTCACCGTCTGACCGCCAAGCTGCCCTGCCCGGTTTGAACGTCAGGGGTTCTGTGGAATCGGCAGCTCGAAACTGCGCTTGATGGTTTCCATGGGCACGTCGGTTTTGACGCTCTGCACGCTGGGTATCCGGGTCAGGTGGTCAGCCTGGAAACGCCAGTAGGTGTTCAGGTCTGCCGTGACGATCCGCAGCAGGGCGTCGCAGTCGCCGGTGGTCAGATAGCATTCGACAACCTCGGGAAACTGCCGGACGATTTCGGCGAATTTCTGGGTCTGTTCGGCATCCTGGGTCTTGAACCAGACCCTGGCGAAAACCGTCAGACCGACGCCGATCCTGGTGCCATCCAGAACCGCCACATAGCGGTCAATGACGCCGGATTCCTCCAGCAGACGGACCCGCCTCAGACAAGGTGAAGGCGACAGGCCGACCTCTGCTGCGAGCTCATTATTCTGAATCCGCCCGTCCCTCTGCAGGGCGCGGAGTATGCGGCGATCTATGGCGTCAAGCTGGACTGGCGTATTATTGCTCATAAAATCATTCCTACGCAATTATATGTCAATCAGGAACAATAATCCGGCATCTTCGCAATCAAATTTCGCTATTTCTGGCTTAGTCTTCTGTCCATGAGCAAGTCTGACATCAAAAAAGTCGTCCTCGCCTATTCCGGCGGTCTGGACACCTCCATCATCCTGAAATGGCTCCAGACCGAATACGGTGCGGAAGTCGTCACCTTCACCGCCGACCTCGGCCAGGGCGAGGAAATCGAACCGGCCCGGGCCAAGGCCCTGGCCGCGGGCGTCAAGCCCGAGAACATCTTCATCGAGGATGTCCGCGAGGAATTTGTCCGCGACTTCGTCTTCCCCATGTTCCGGGCCAATACGGTCTATGAAGGCCAGTACCTGCTGGGCACCTCCATAGCCCGGCCGCTGATCGCCAAGCGCCAGATCGAGATTGCCCGCATGGTCGGTGCCGACGCGGTCAGCCACGGCGCCACCGGCAAGGGCAATGATCAGGTGCGGTTCGAGCTCGGCTATTACGCCCTGGAGCCGGACATCCACGTCATCGCCCCCTGGCGGGAGTGGGATTTCAAGAGCCGGGAGGCCCTGCTGGAGTTTGCCGAAAAGCACCAGATCCAGATCACCAAGGACAAGCGCGGCGAAGCGCCTTTCAGCGTCGATGCCAATCTTCTGCACTCCTCCTCAGAGGGCAAGGTGCTGGAGGATCCGGCGGTGGAGGCCCCGGAATTCGTACACATGCGGACGATCGCGCCGGAAGACGCCCCGGACAAGCCCACCATCTTCACCATGGACTTCGAAAAGGGCGATCCCGTCGCCATTGACGGGGTCAGGATGTCGCCCGCCACCCTGCTCACCAGGCTGAACCAGCTGGGCCATGACAACGGCGTCGGTCGCCTGGACCTGGTGGAAAACCGCTTTGTCGGCATGAAGTCGCGGGGGGTCTATGAGACCCCCGGCGGAACCATCCTGCTGGCTGCCCACAGGGGCATTGAGAGCATCACCCTCGACCGGGGCTCCATGCACCTGAAGGACGAGCTCATGCCCCGCTATGCGTCCCTGATCTATAACGGCTTCTGGTTCGCACCGGAGCGGGAGATGCTGCAGGCGGCCATAGATCTCAGCCAGACCCATGTAAGCGGTCAGGTGCGCATCAAGCTCTACAAGGGCAATGTCTCCATCATCGGCCGCACCAGCCCCTATTCCCTCTATGATCAGGACCTGGTGACCTTTGAAGAGGGGAAGGTCGCCTATGACCATCGGGACGCGGCGGGTTTCATCAAGCTCAATGCCCTGCGTCTGAGGGTGGCTGCCAGACGCGACCGCCGGGACTAGTTGTTTCAACTGTCGGCTGCAGGCCGTTGCGCTTGCGGCGGATTGCCCCAATATCGGCGTCAGGGCGTTCCTGAAGCGCCGATCATTGGGGTATTCGCATGCAATCTCATTCACTGGTGGCCATTGTCACCCTCCTGGCGGTTCTGACCTATCTCTGGATGGGACTTCAGGTGGGCGGAGCGCGCCGCAAATCCGGCATATCCGCCCCGGCCATGACCGGCGATCCCCTGCTGGAGCGCACCATCAGGGCGCACTACAATACCCTGGAAGCCATGCCGATCTTCCTGCCGGCCCTCTGGATCTTCGCCATGGTGTGGAATGACACTGTGGCAGCGGGTCTGGGTCTGGTCTGGATCGTTGGCCGGGTGATCTATGCCCGCGGCTATGCCGAAGCCGCTGAAAAGCGCGAGACCGGCTTCATGATCCAGATCCTGGCCACGGCCGTCCTGGTGTTTGGTGCCCTCGGAAAGCTCGTCTGGAACCTGGTTCAGGGCGGCGCGATCTGATTTCGCA
>CAIYSH010000091.1 GCA_903928755.1 uncultured Alphaproteobacteria bacterium
CTTCAGCCCCCGGCGGGCGGCTTCGTCGGCGCTCATCAGGACCAGGGCCGCAGCCCCGTCATTCAGACCCGAGGCATTGGCAGCGGTGACGGAGCCCTCCTTGTTGAAGGCCGGCCGTAGCCCCGAAACACTCTCAAGCGTCGCGCCGTGACGGATGTATTCATCCTGGTCAACCACCACATCGCCCTTGCGGCCCTTGAGGGTAACCGGCGCAATTTCGCCCACAAAACGGCCAGCCTTCTGGGCCGCCTCAGCCTTGTTCTGGCTCGCCACGGCGAACTGGTCCTGCTCTTCCCGGGTAATCTGCCAACGGGAGGCAATGTTCTCGGCTGTAATGCCCATATGATAGCCGTGGAAGGCGTCCAGCAGACCATCCCGGGTCATGGTATCGACCATGGCCATGTCGCCCATCTTGGTGCCGACCCGCAGATTGGCGGCATGGGGTGCCTGGCTCATGCTCTCCTGACCGCCGGCAATGACGATATTCACCGAGCCGTCAGCAATCTGCTGGGCACCGAGGGCGACGGCGCGCAGGCCTGATCCACACAGCTGGTTCAGGCTCCAGGCCGGACTTTCAACGGGAATGCCTGCATTGACCGCCGCCTGCCGGGCTGGACCCTGACCGGCACCGGCCTGCAGGACCTGGCCCATGATCACTTCATCGACATCTGAGGCGACAATACCGGCGCGCTCGATTGCAGCCAGGATGGCCGTCTTGCCCAGCTCGTGCGCAGGCAGGGAGGACAGCGCTCCGTTGAATGAACCGACCGGTGTCCGGGCGGCCGACACAATGACGACGTCAGTCATGGGGAGATCCTTGTTGCGATAGGGGCCATCTATTCAGAACCGCCGTCGAATGGGCAAGGGCTGGAATTCGACTTCTTGTCTTTTCAGCCCTTTGCGGTCACGCTCGCATCCGCGATACTGCAGTGCAAGAATGTCTCCGCACGGAGCGGAATCTCGGAAGGAGCAGTCATGGCGGACGCAAAAACCGGCAAATCACCTGACGACCGCGTCGTGATCAAGAAGTATGCAAACCGCCGTCTCTACAATACGGCGTCCAGTTCCTATGTGACCCTCGACCACCTGGCGGACATGGTGAAGAAGGACGTCCACTTCGTGGTCTATGATGCCAAGACCAATGAAGACATTACCCGTTCCGTGCTGACCCAGATCATTGTCGAAGAAGAAGGCCGGGATGGGCAGAACCTCCTGCCGATCCAGTTCCTGCGCCAGCTGATCGGATTTTACGGCAATTCCATGCAGGCCTTCCTGCCGTCCTATCTGGAGCTCTCGCTATCGACATTCGCTGACCAGCACGAGCGGATGCGCAGCCAGTTATCGGGCCTGAGCCAGACCGGTGGCCTTGGCCTCTACGAAGATCAGATCCGGCAGAACATGGCGATGTTTGACCGGGCCATGAAGATGTTCAGTCCGTTCACGCCGGGCCGCTTTGACGGCGCGGCACCCCCAAAGGCACCAGAGCCAGCGCCCGCTGCGCAATCAGACGAGACCCTTGCTGACCTCAAGCGCCGGATGGAAGAAATGTCGGCCCAGATAGAAAAGCTGGCGTCGAAGCCGTAAACGCCAGGGACACCCCATCAAACTCTGCGAAGGTCCGCCTCGATGACGTCGCCGATCGACCCCATCCGGAATACCGGCCGCCCCAGGCGAACCCTGCGTCCGAAGCGCGATTCCGTGGACCCGGCGCTCGAACCCAGTGAAGATCGCAACCTGCCTGTGGTGGCCGGTCCGGTGATGTCCCACGAACCAGACCAGGCCGCCGACAGTGCTTCTGTCTTCAGCGCACAGTTGATGGGCCAGGATGGTCAGAAGCGTGGACTAAGGGGTGGGGCACAGGTGATCGATGCCGCCCATAATGCCTATGCCACCACGGAATGGTCCGGGCCGGTGGACCGTCGCTCCCGCAAGGGCGGGGTCAAGAAGACCGAGGTCTGACATGGACCTTCACCCGGCAAAATCGCCGGGCGTCAGCTGAAAATGCCGACGGAAGTGTCCGTCTGATCTGTGGATCGGCGCAGGGCGGGCCCTATATCCTCAGGAAAGACCAAGGCAATCCTCGTGGCCCGAGTCTTGCTTTGCCCTCAGGTGAACCCCTGTTTCGGGACACCAGATGGCCACGCTCCTTACCCGTTTTGTCGATATTGCCGTGGTCACGCTGATCTTCACGGCCTTTACATGAGGCTTTCCGGTTTCAGGGCCGGATCACGCCCTGAACATTTCCTGTCCGAGACACGGTGCCCAAACTTGGGAAGGGGCTCTAACGGCGGTCATTGGTGAAGTCGATTTCCCGTCGGGCTGAAGCAATGGTCACGATGAATCCGGCCAGGACATCGAGAACCACCATCAGGGTGAGCAGGAAGAAGGTCGAGGTCGCAAACGCCGGGGCCAGCAGGAACTCCACCAGACAGGCAATGAACAGCAGCATGGACAGGGCGTGATTTATGATCACCACCTTGTGGCTGGTCGTGGATTTCAGCAACTCGATGAACAGGACGATCAGCGAAAAGGCGAGGATCAGATCTCCAGAGCTGACGGCCCACTCCACCCGACTGGTCATGGAAATGGAAAATAGGGGTTGGGTCAGGCGCGAGCCGGCATCCGCTGCACGGAAGCCCTGGCTGAAGGTCATGGCCAGCAGATTGTAGATGACTACCGGCAGGGCCAATAAGGGAAAAGCTGCAAACATCAAAAGCCCCTGATCAGGTTATCCGACCCCCAAAGCGCCCTGCTACGCTCCACAAGACCCGCAGGGATACCTGTTTTGCCGGCGGCAGCAAACAGGATCACAATTCGGTGACGCCACCCGGGTTCCGGGCTCGGCTCTGAAGCCACATCACGCCCAACAGGTCCGACAGCGAGGCCCATAGCCGTCCGAGATTGGTATATTTCGAGGCCCCGGTCTGGCGATGGCGATGGTTGACCGGCAGGAAGGCCACTTCATAGCCTTCGCGCAGCATCAGGGCGGGAATATAGCGGTGGATGTGATCAAAATAGGGGAGCCGGAGGAAGGCGGACCGTCTGAAGGCCTTCAGTCCACAGCCCGTATCATTGGCTGTATCCCTGAGCAGACGCTTGCGGATCCCGTTTCCGAACCTCGACGCGAATTTCTTGGCAAGACTGTCCTGTCGCTTGACCCTTTCGCCGCCAACGAGCGCGAGGTTGGGACCGCCCGCCAGCAGGGCATCCACAAGCTTGGGGCCGTCTGCCGGATCGTTCTGACCGTCACCGTCCAGGGTGAC
>CAIYSH010000092.1 GCA_903928755.1 uncultured Alphaproteobacteria bacterium
ATCATCCCGGGCGCTTCAGGCTCTCCATCAATGGCGTCCAGCTCGAGACCGAGTTCGGTGCCAATGATCAGGACTGGTCCTGGCAGTCAGCTGGCCTGGTGCACCTGCCGAAGGGCGACCTCGCTCTGGCACTTCATGATCAGACAGGTTTTGACGGACGATGCGACGCCATCTTCCTGGGCCGGAACGGGACGGTTCCGCCCAACACCGAAGACGCTGCCAGCCGGGCCTGGCGGAAGGCCCTGCGGGGGCTGCCGGACCAGCCGCTGGACGCCGGCGCCTTCGATGTGGTGGTGGTCGGCGGCGGCATCGCCGGTTGCGCGGCGGCCCTGACCGCGGCCCGCCTTGGCCAGAGCGTCGCCCTGATCCATGACCGCCCGGTTCTGGGAGGAAACGCCAGCACTGAAATCGGACTCATGCCCCGGGGCGCCCAGGGCAAGCTGCTGGCCGAACTGGCCGAACGCACGCCTGCAGGCGACCTTGCCGCCCTTTCCCTCCTGCAGGCCGAGGCCACAGCACAGGTCTTCCTCCAACACCGGATCATCGCAGCGGGCCGTGAAGGCGACCGGATCGTTTCGGTGGATGCTGTCGAGGCCCGGGGCGGCCTGGAGCGGCGCTTCAGGGGCAGGATGTTCATCGACACCAGCGGCGTGGCCATGCTGGGCGTTCTGGCCGGCGCCGAAACCCTGTTCGGCCGCGAAGCCCGGGCGGACTTTGACGAGCCCTATGCGCCGGAGGTCGCTGATGACATGCACCACGGCAATACCCTCTTCTTCCGCACCCGCATGGCCGACCAGCCGGTTGCCTTCCCCGAAGTCCCCTGGGCGACCGAGGTGTCAAAGGACTACGCCAATCTGAGCGGTCAGCTGGTAAAGCCGGGCCTGGAAAACGGGCCCGGCCCCATCGCCAACGCCAACCCGGACAATCCGACCTTCCAGTTTTCAGCCGATCCCACCCAGGCCTGGATGATGCAGTTTCCGGCTACCCACTACTGGGAATACGGCCAGTGGCTGGACCCCTACAGGTCGGGCGAACTGGTCCGCGACTATCTGATGAAGGCCCTCTACGGGACCTTCTCGAACGTCAAGAAACTTGAGCCCGAAACCTATGCCAATCTGGAATTCGAATGGATGGCCTTCGTCGCCGCCCAGGGGGAGTTCCGCCGTTACAAGGGCGACTATGTCCTGACCGAGAACGATGTGCGCAACCAGACCCGGCACAATGACCTGCTGGTGGCCAATGACGGCTTCTTCTGCATCCACTGCGCCTGGGATCCCGGGGAAGGGAAGTACGACTTCCGCCTGAAGGACTGGATCATCGACATGCGCGACAACCAGCCCTACGGCATTCCGTTCCGGTGTCTCTACTCGGCCAATATCGAGAACCTGATGATGGCCGGAAAGCACATCAGCGTGACCCACGTGGCCGGATCATCGGTCAAGCTCATGGGCAATGGCGCCCAGCATGGGGTCGCCGTGGCCGCCGCCGCCTTCCTCTGTAACGAAAACAGCACGACCCCCCGGGGCCTGCTGGACCATCACTTCGAAAAGCTGAGGACCCTGGTGGACGCCCTGACCGGCCATGACCACGACATGACCAGCCATCCGCCGGCCCGGAAATTCGTGGCTGTTCCCGGCTGACCGTCCCAACCCTTGACGCTTCCCCCCATCGGCGCGACTTTAGACCCAAACATGGTTCGGAACATCCAAGGGAGGCTTAAACATGGCCGACGGTTCAATGGCTGGCGTCATCTCGCTCAAGGGCAAGGTCAGCGCCGAGGAATGGCAGGCGCGGGTTGATCTCGCCGCCCTCTATCGTCTGGTCGCCCTGCACGGGTGGGACGACATGATCTACACCCATATTTCGGCTCGCATTCCCGGGCCGGAACACCACTTCCTGATCAACCCCTACGGCATGCTGTTCGAAGAGATCACGGCCTCGTCCCTGGTGAAGATCGACCTGGACGGCAATATCCTCCAGGACACGCCCTACTTCATCAATCCGGCGGGTTTCACCATCCACTCGGCGATCCACAATGCCCGGGAAGATGCGCGCTATGTCATGCACCTGCATTCGGACCAGGGCGTGGCCGTGGCCTCGCAGAAAGAGGGGCTGCTGCCCCTGTCACAGCATGCCCTGATCGTCCTGCCCATGCTGGCCTATCACGACTATGAGGGCATCGCCCTGAACCTCGATGAGCGCGAGCGACTGGTGGCCGATATCGGCGATAAGACGGTCATGCTGCTGCGTAATCATGGCACGCTCTCAGTTGGTGAGAGTGCGGCAGACTGCTGGACCCGGATGTTCTTCCTCGAGCGGGCCTGCATGCAGCAGGTCATGGCCCTGTCGGCTGGTCGCGAGAATGTGCTGTTCGCGCCAGAAGCCGCCCAGGATGAGGTTCGCAGCCAAATGTCCCGTGGCATTGGCGGAAAGCTGGGCTGGGCCGGAAACCTGCGCAAGCTGGACCGGGCCCTGCCGGGCTACGACGCCTGAAATCAGACCTGACGTTCGGGACTAATCACGGGCACCCTGATGGGTGCCCGTTTCGTGTGCGGTTGTGGAATATTTTCACTTCGAAATATTTCGCCATGCGCCAGACACTGGACGCTCCTAGTTTTGGGGCCCAAAGAGCTTTTCGAATTTGATCAGAGTCGGGTCCGCGCTTCCGGGCCCCTGGAGCTTCGCCGCCTTGTTCCGACGTCATTTTTTCCTCGCAGGCGCACTTCTGGTGTTCGTCCTGATGATTGTCGCGGGTGCCATGAAACTTCTGGCACCTGCCAAGGGTGCCGGCGGCGCAGGTGGCGCACCGGCGGCCAGTGCGGGTGGTGCCGGGCGAAGCGGACGCGGCATGCCCAGCCAGGTCACTCTGGTGGCGGTCCAGCCGCACGTCTTTACCGACACACTTGATGTGCTGGGTGTGGCCAAGGGCCGCCAGTCGGTAACCCTTTCGGCGGCGACAACACAGCTGGTCAGCAAGGTCCGGTTCTCGCCAGGCCAGGCCGTGGCCAGGGGTCAGGTCCTTGTCGAACTGAAATCAACAGAACAGGACGCCGGACTCGCCCAGGCCCAGGCCAGGCTGATCCAGGCCGAACGCGAATACCAGCGCTGGCAGACCCTTGCAGACAAGGGCTTTGCCTCCCGGGCCGCCGTGGATCAGTATGATGCCAACCGGCTGTCGGCCAGGGCAGATGTCGCCGCGGCCCAGGCCCGGCAGGGTGACCGGTTGATCCGCGCCCCCTTCGCTGGCGTTGTCGGGCTGTCGGACATTGCACCCGGCGCCGTGATCAATCCCGGTGCGGCAATTGTAACACTCGATGACCTCAGCGGCATCCGGGTCGATTTCCAGATTCCCGACCGGTTCCTGTCCTCGGTCCGGCAGGGGCAGGGGGTGACCGCGACGGTAGACTCCTATCCCGGTCTGGAAGTTCATGGGGTCATTGCCCGCCTGGATACCCGGATTGACGAACGCACGCGGGCCCTGACCGCCCGGGCTGAATTTCCCAACCCCTCCGGCGTCCTCAAACCCGGCATGATGTTGCATGTGGGCATTTCCAAGGGGACGCGGACCGGACTTGCCGCGCCCGAGACGGCGGTATCGGTGCAAGGCGACAATGCCTTTGTCTTTGTGGCCTTGAAGGTCGGCAGGAAGATGGTGGCCGATCAGCGGGTCGTGGTGACCGGGGTGCGCCAGGAAGGCCTTGTGGAAATCAGGGAGGGCGTAGCCGCAGGTGACATGATCGTTGCTGACGGCCTCAACAAGGTCCAGCCAGGCCAGCCCATCCGGCCTGTGGGCAAGGCGGGTGGCAGACCTGGCGCGGCGGGCACAGGTCCTGAAGCGCAGACCAGGACGGACGGGGCACCACGGCCTCCGGGCACGGGCCGACCCGCCCCATGACCCTGTCTGACCTTTCCGTCCGGCGGCCGGTCTTTGCGGCCGTGGCCGCCATCATCCTGTGCGTGGTCGGTATTGCCGCCTTCACCACCCTTTCGGTGAGGGAACTGCCCAGTGTCGATCCGCCTGTGGTCAGTATTTCCACCACCTATCGCGGGGCCTCAGCCGAAGTGGTGGAAGAACGCATCACACAGGTGATCGAGCGCCAGGTGGCCGGCATCCAGGGCATTGACCGGGTCAATTCCACGTCGCGGGATGGTGTCAGCCGGGTCAATGTGTCCTTCACCCTGAACCGCGACCTCGATGCAGCAGCAAATGACGTCCGCGATGCCGTCAGCCGGGTCACATCCCAGCTGCCGAACCAGGCTGACCCGCCGCAGATCGCCAAGGCGAATGCGGATGCGTCGCCCATCATGTTCCTGAGTTTCTCGTCGCGGACCCAGAACCGGCTCCAGCTTTCGGACTATGCAAACCGCTATCTGGTTGAGCGGCTTTCGACGGTACCGGGGGTTGCGACTGTAAATCTGGGTGGCGGGCAGATCTATGCCATGCGCATCTGGCTCGATCCCAAGGCCATGGCCGCCAGGGGCATCACGGTGGACGATGTCGAGTCGGCGCTGAACGCGCAGAATCTCGAACTTCCCGCCGGATCCCTTGAAGCCCCGACCAAGGATTTCACCATCCGCGTTGCCCGGGGCTATTCCACCCCCGAGCAGTTCGCCCGTCTGCCGGTGACAGCCGGCGGCACGACCCGTGCTACCTCCACCTCCGTCGCCGGGTCCAATGGCGTGCTGGGCACATCGGCCCAGGCGGGTGGCGCGGCCAATGCCGCGTCCTCAGCCACAGCCAGTGTCTCGAACCTCAATGCCTACGTCACCCGACTGGGAGACATTGCCCGGATCGAGGAAGGCCCTGATGAGCGTCGACGCCTGTTCCGCTCCAACGGGCTGGACATGGTCGGCATTGCCGTCACCCGGCAATCCCAGGCCAACGACCTGGAAATTTCCCGGGGCGTCCGTGCGGTTGTCGACGACGTCAACAAGACCCTGCCCAAGGGCACCGAACTGAAGATTGCCACGGATTTCACGGTTTTTACGGCACACGCCATCCAGGAAGTCTGGATCACCATGTCCATGTCCCTGGTGCTGGTGGCCCTGGTCAACTTCCTGTTTCTCGGCACCTGGCGGGCGGCCCTCATCCCGTCGATCGTTGCGCCGATCTGCATCCTGTCGACCTTCATCGTCCTGGCCCCCCTGGGCTTTTCCATCAACCTGCTGACCCTGCTGGCCCTGGTACTGGCGATCGGCCTGGTTGTGGATGATGCCATCGTTGTGGTGGAGAACATCCAGCGGCGGGTCGACGAGGGCGAGCCCCCGGTCATCGCCGCGCAGCGCGGGGCCCGTCAGGTGTTCTTCGCTGTGGTCGCGACGACCATCGTGCTGATCTCGGTCTTTGCGCCCTTGATGTTCATGCCCGGCTATATCGGGCGGCTGTTTGTTGAGCTGGCCGTAGCCATTTCGGCCGCTGTCGGATTCTCGGCCCTGCTGGCGCTCAGCCTGTCACCCATGCTGGCGTCGAAACTGCTTCGCAAGTCCGAGAACGAAGGCTGGCTGGCGCGCTCGGTTGAACATGGCATGGGTCGGCTGCGGGCCTCCTATCAGGCTTCGCTCGAAGCCCTGCTGGGGCGGTCGGCTGCCACGATCGGCTCCATGGTTCTGGTGATCAGCCTGGCCCTCTGCGCTGGCGGGCTCTTTGTGTTCCTGCCCAAGGAACTGGTGCCCAATGAAGACCGGGGCCGGGTCGATGTCTCGGTCCAGGGTCCTGAAGGTGCCGGCTTTGACTACATGCTGCCCGCTGCAGCCCGGGTGGAAAAAATCCTCCAGTCCTATGTCACTGACGGGACCGCAGAGCTCTACACCTTCAGCATGCCGCGCTTTGGCCAGAGCCAGTTCAATACCGGCAACGGCAATCTGTCCCTGCCTGACAGCGGGAAACACAAGGTGGCATCGCCGGATCTGGCGGCGGACATGAACAAGAAGTTCGGAGCCATTACCAGCGTACGTGCCATCGCATCGGTCCGCCCGAGCCTGCAGCGCGG
>CAIYSH010000093.1 GCA_903928755.1 uncultured Alphaproteobacteria bacterium
AGGGTGTCATAGAAGTAGGAATAGTCAGTGTAGTCGGAGTGGGTGTTGATTTTCCGGTCCATGTAGGAACCGGAATAGACGAGGTCGAAATCGCTGATCTTGCCCTGCACAGTCAGCGCCGCCTGGTACCACTTGTCCTTGGAATCTTCCGGCAGGAAGTGTTTCACCTGATAGTGCTTGAGCGAACTGTCATAGCCGAAAATGCCGTTGGCACGGGTCTCCTGGGCCATGATGGAGGGGCGGATGGTCCAGTTGTCATTGACATCGAACAGCACGGCAGCGCGGCCGCCGAAGGTATCGACATCATTGTAGTTGTTCTTGGCCCGGGCATTGTTGTTGATGGTGACGCCCGAGGACGGGTAGGTCCGCGTCCCCTTGATGTTGTCGATATAGCCGGCGTCGTGCTGATCCCAGGCGACCAGCCGCACGGCGACCTTGTCGTTTACCGGAATATTGACCATGCCCTCGGCGGAATACCCGGAATCGCCATGGTTCACGGAATTGACGCTCAGGTCGTACCGGGCCTTGAACACGCCCAGTTCCGGAGAATTGGTGATGATCTTGAGCGTGCCGGCCTGGGAGCTGGCACCGTAGAGCGTGCCCTGGGGACCTGCCAGGGCCTCGACCCGGGATATGTCGTAAATGTGCAGGTCGAGCGCGCCGCCAATGGTGGTGATGGGCGCTTCGTCCAGATAGGTGCCAACGCTGGGCAGGGACCCGGAGTGGTTGCCGTCACCGCCCGAGGCCACGCCGCGCATGTAGACGTTGGAAAATCCGGGGGCAGAGCTCTGCACCGCGACGCTGGGCAGGAACTTCACATAGGCGTCGAAATTGTCGATGTGCAGGTCTTCAAGCTTCTTGGTCGAGATGGCGGTCACCGCGGCCGGCACGTCCTGGATGTTCTCTTCCCGCTTGGACGCCGTCACCACCAGCTCTTCCACCGTTGCGGTCGTCGCCGTCTCGGCGGCATGGGCGGCGGGAATACCTGCCAGCATCGAGGTTGCCAGAAGGCTGACTCCGAAGGCCATGCGACCTGACCGACCCTTGACTGCGCGCATCATTCTTTGATCCCTGATTGAGCTGCGCGGAAAGAACCCCCAGCGGAGACCCGTCCCGTTTGGGTGCACTTGCAAACCGCCAGCCCCTGCATGTCAAGGTTCCGACACGTTTCTGTCGCAAACTGTGTCTTGCATGCCAGACTTTCAGGCAGATGTCGGGACGTCCGGATAGGCCTCAAGCACGGGTCCGAGGGCCGCCTTGAGGGGATCAAGCCAGGGTTCGAAATTCCGCCACTGATCCAGGCCATCAGTGTTGATCGGCCGTCGGACCTGTTCGGAACTTGCCGTCCGCACCGCCCGGTCGTTCTCGTGGAATTTCAGGCAGGCCGCCTCGAATGGCAGGCCACAATAGTCGAGGAGGGCACGCACCTCGGCTTCGGGATCCGCCACCATCTGCTCGTAGAACACCCTGTGTACCCGCCCGGGCAGGACGGCGTCAAAGTGAGCCATCAGGTCCACATAGTCGCGATAGTATCGCCCCAGGTCGACGAGGTCATAGGTAAAGCCCTGTCCCCGCGCGAAATGCTGCTTGAATCCGGAGAAGCAACACCCGAGAGGATGGCGCCGCGCATCGATGATCCTGGCCTGAGGCAGAATCAGATGGATCAAGCCCACATGCGCGAAATTGTTGGGCATCTTGTCGATGAAGTGGGGGCGGCCCAGCTTGCGCTGATGACGGGTCCTGGCCAGATACTCCTCGCCAAGCGCGAGACAGTCCTCGGCCGACAGGTCTTCCAGCGCCTCCGGATAGGCAGATTCCTCGTCGCTGCGTCGACGGGCACCCAGGCGCTTGGCCAGAGCCGGGATATCCGGCAACTCCATCGTGCCTTCGATTGCCGAATGGCTGGCCAGGATCTGCTCGATCAGGGTCGAGCCTGACCGGGGAAGCCCCAGAATGAAGATCGGGTCGCGGGTCGGGGACCCGTGATCCCGTCGCGATTCAAAAAAGGGCACTGTGAACAGGGCCTTTGATCGCATCAGGTGTCGGGTGGTC
>CAIYSH010000094.1 GCA_903928755.1 uncultured Alphaproteobacteria bacterium
CTCGGCCTTGAAGTCCGGAGCCGTGTCCGGATCTGCCAGTTTCATCTCGACGAAATCGATCCCGGTATCGCGGCCAAAAAAGACCTGGGCCTGGGTCAGCGGCATGTAGATGAAGGCCTGGTCGTAGTCGCTCATGCCGACCGTGAAGGTCCCGGCAACCGTATAGGCCTTGCGCTGGGGTGTCGCACCGAAGGCGGTTGCGCCACCGGTCGGAGACACCAGGGTCAGATCATCACCGGGTTCCACACCCAGATTCTGAGCCAGCTTGTCTCCGACAAGGATGAGGTCGCCGCCATATTCGCCGTCCCCGAAGCCCTGGAGACTCCCGCGGGTAATGTTTCCGGAAACCAGCTTCAGGGCCCGCAGATCGGCCGGTGTCATGCCACGAACCACAGCTCCGGAAATCTGACCCCGCCCGAGTGCCATGGCCTGGGCTTCAATGACCGGAGCTGCCTGGGTCACCCCTGGCATGGCCCTGAGTCGGGCGATGATGCGGTCGCGATCAGGTGTGATCATGGCCTGACCGGTCACATAGACATGTCCGTTGAACCCCAGGATCCTGCCCATCAGCTCAGACCTGAACCCGTTCATTACGCTCATGACGATGATCAGGACCGCGACGGCCAGGGTGATCCCGACAAACGAAATCACCGTCAGAAGGCCAACCCCGCCTTCACTTCGGCGGGCGCGCAGGTAACGGCCGGCGACCGCCCGTTCCCAAGGGCCGAAGGGCGGGGACAGGCCCTCATGAATGACGGGATCGGGCAAGCCTAGGCCCTGTGCCCGGGAAATGCGCCGATTGAAAAGAGATGGAAGTGCATCACCAGCCAGAGAAGCAGGAACAGGAAGGCAGCAATAAGGCTTGTAAGCAGGAACTTCCGTTTGAGGTCAGGATTTACCGGAGCCCCGGGATCTCCGCCATCACCCTTGTCGATCCCGGCATCGGCATGGGTAATCGTGCCCAGGGGCAGAACGGCGAAAAGCACGGTCCACCAGATGGTCATGTAGATCGCGAAACCTGAAAACAGGGACATCAGTGCGCACCCTTCGGAGTTTCCATGAGCTCGACCAGAACCCCGCCCATGTTTCTGGGATGAACAAATATGATCGGAACACCATGGGCCCCGATCCTTGGCTCTCCGGTCCCGAGAATGGTCGCCCCCTTGGACCGCAGGTCGTCACGGGCCGCGATGAGATCATCGACCTCAAAGCAGATGTGGTGCTGGCCGCCTGCCGGATTTTTGGCCAGGAAATTGTGGATGGGCGACTCCGCTCCGAAGGGCTCGATGAGCTCGATCTGACTGTTGGGCAGGTTCACGAAACAGACCCAGACCCCCTGCTCGGGCATTGAGAACTTCTCACCGATCGATGTCGCCCCAAGCAGATCTCGATAAACCTTGACCGCTTCTTCTATGGAGGGGGTCGCGACCCCAACATGGTTCAGTTTTCCGATCATGGCGGGCTTCTATGCTGCTGGGTTGGGTTCACTCACATCCCTTTAGACCTGTTCCTAACGGGTCGCCAGCGCTGCACCACCATCCCGGAGATGAGCCCTGCTCTGGGCAGGTTCAAATATGGCTCCGCTGTCCAGCAGGCCACGGATCTGTTCCGCGGTATATCCAAGCTCAGTCAGGATCTCGACGCTGTGCTCGCCAAGATCCGGGGTGGGAAATCTGAACCCGCCGGGTGCGGCCGAAAAGTCCGCATAGGACCGGATGCTCTGAACCTCACCAAGACGCGGATGGGTCCAGATCTCGAACAGGTCATTTTCATGCAGCCAGGGATTTTCAAAAGCCTCGGCAGCCGTAATGGCCGGTGCACAGGGCACCCCTGCGTCAAACAGGCGCCCCGCAACTTCGTCCCGGCATTGCGTCCTGAAAAACGTCTCGAGCCTCGCCGCAAGATGCCCGTCCCGGGCTGCCGCAAGGGCCTCACCCGGGTCGCCAAGGTCCTCATCAAGCCCTGCAGCCAGCGCGGCAACATCCTTCTCCGTCTCGCAGGCGAGTGCGACCCACCCATCCGAACAGGCGTAAAACCGGGTCAGGGCCCTGACACCCAGACAATCACGTCCGCCCAGATCGTTCTCGGGCCTGCCGGCATAGCGGGTCATCTCGGCGATCTGGTAGGTCAGGCTCTGTGCCATCAGACTTGTACGGAATTCCTGCCCTTCTCCGGTCCGTTCACGGGCATTCAGGGCGGCAATCACGCCAAAGGCCACGACGGCAGCAGTCGCCACATCATTCACGGCAATCGTATGCAGGATGGGTTCACCGGCACCCCCCTGTGCCGCCATCATCCCGCCTTCAGCTTGCAGAAGCGGGTCAAACCCCGGACGCTCGGCCCGCTGACCGGTGGCACCATAGGCATTGATGGACCCCGAAATGATCCGGGGATTGACGGCCTTCAGGGCTTCATAACCGATACCCAGCCGGTCCCTGACCCCGAGCCGGTAATTGTCGATCACCACATCCGCGCCTCGCGCCAGGTCCAGGAACAGCGCCCGTGCACTGTCCTGTTTCAGATCGATCCCGAGGGCCCGCTTGCCACGGCTGCAGGTCAGGAAGACTCCGCCATCACTTCGGAAGGGGTCGCCTTCCGCAGGCTCGATCTTGATGACATCCGCCCCCAGATTGGCCAGGACCCCCCCGGCATGCGCCCCGGCTATGACCGTGCCAAGGTCCAGGATCCGGACCCCGGCAAGCGGGGCTGACCTGGACGTATTCGGTCCGGCAAGGTTCCTGGGTTCCCAGTCGATCTCCGACACCGGCACGCCAAGCCCCTTGACGCTTCCCGGCGTCGCCAGCAGCTGGATAGGCACATTGGGCATGTCCACCCGCCCCTTCTGCGGATGGTCAAATCCGACCCGCAGGCCAGCCTCGGCAATTACAGGATGGTCAAACCAGGGTTCGCGCAGACCGACCGGGCCGCAGGGCACGCCTGCAAGGCGCATTTTTTCCAGCCAGACATCACGATCTTCCCTCAGGAAGGCCGCGTCGAGTTCCTGACGGGCAAGGTCGATATCGGCGATGAAGTCTTCATAGCGATCGCCAAGGCCAAGCACGCCGAGCGCCAACTTGAAGAAACTCATGAAGAGCGTGCCCAGGAACAGCCACTTGCCATCCCGGCACGGGTACAGCCTGTAATTCGGTGCGCCCCCCCGAGGTGCGCCACGGGGAAGAACCCCGGCAGAGCGGACATCAATGGGACCGGTCAGCTGGCTCATGCCGTGCAGACCACTGACCACCACGGACTGCCCACGTCCACTGCGGGATCGCTCCAGCAGGGCCGCCCCGATGGCATTGGCCCCCATCATTCCCTGTGCATACCAGACCAAGGGCAGGACCAGATGCACCGGCGTATCCTGATAGGCACCCTGACGGAAACTCATGCCGGTCAAGGCCGTGATCAGGTTCTGCCGGGGTGGAAGCTGGCTCCACCGGCCGCGGACGCCATAAGCCGGCATCCAGGCATGGATGAGCCCCGGATGTGCCTCGCAAAGGCTTGCCCCGTCCAGACCCAGAGCTTCGAGCTTGCCGGGTGCGTGGTCAAACACCACGATATCGGCTCGGGCAATCAAGGCCCTGGCAGCCGCAAGATCCCCAGACTCTGACAGGTCCAGGGTCAGGATCTGCTTGTTCCGCGCAAAGGACTCATAACCGGGTTTTGCAGCGGCATGATCCCCACCGGGGGGCTCGACCTTGACGACGTCAGCACCGAAATCCCCGAGGAACATGGTGGCCATGGGGCCAGGCGTACCCTGTGTGAAATCCAGAACCCGAAGCCCGGCATAGGCGGTCATCGTAAATCTCCCCTGGCGCATGCATCTGACCTGCACTTCGCAAGACCATGAAAGCCGAGCCAGCCAGATTGAGCAAGTCCGCGCCGCAAGGTTCAATCTTGACGTCGTATAAATAACCGGGGGACTATATGAGCGTCGCGCGCTTGGGACACGGTCGTCGGCCGAGCGTTCCAGCGCAGATTCTCCCCAGAGGCGCAGATGTCCCGTCTGACGATTTTCCTGCTTGCGGGCACCTTGATCCTGTCGGGTTGTGCTGCGGTTCCCGAACTTGGTCCTGCGCCCGCGCTGAGAGACCCGGCAGACCTGGCCACGGGTAAAAGCCTGAAGGCAGCCACAATGGAGTGGCCCTCTGAAAGATGGTGGACCCGATATGGTGACCGCCAGCTTGATCAGCTCATGGACGAGGCCCTGGCTGGATCACCGACACTCGCCGAGACCCATGCGCGTCTGAGATCGGCCCAGGCTCGTGCAGATCAGGCTGCGGGGTCAATCCTTCCCTCGCTGGGGGCCAATGGACAGCTCGCTGACACCAAGCAGAGCTATAATGCAGGGTTTCCGAAACAGTTTGTCCCACAGGGTTACAAGGACGTCGGGCGTCTCAGTCTTGATCTTGGTTACGATCTCGATCTCTGGGGTCGAAATCGCGCGGCCCTCGCCGCAGCCATCTCCGAGGCCAGGGCCGCAGAAGCCGACGCTGCCCAGGCCAGACTTTTGCTGACCACAGGCCTGGTCATTGCCTATGCAGATTTTGCCAGGACCTGTGCGGAGCTCAGGGCCGCCGAAGCGTCTGTCCAGAACCGGAAGGTGTCTGCAGGACTGGTTACCCGACAGCTGGCCAATGGCGCTGCCAATCGCGGGGAAGCCCTGCAGGCCGAAGCCGCCTGGGCCTCAGCCCGGGCTGATCTGGCAGACCTGCAGGAACAGGCAAGTCTTGCCCGCAATCGTATTGCCGCCCTGCTTGGCGCGGGTCCGGACCGGGGCCTGGCCCTGACGCCTCCGACAGCCCTTGCAAATGCAGGATCGGGACTGCCGGAGCGGCTGGACGCCGATCTCGTGGGGCGACGTCCCGATCTGACCGCCACGCGCCTGCGGGCCGAGGCCGCAGCCCGACGGATCGACATCGCCCGGGCCGGTTTCTATCCCAATGTGAACCTCGCAGCCTATCTGGGCCTTCAGTCCCTGGGTCTGGAC
>CAIYSH010000095.1 GCA_903928755.1 uncultured Alphaproteobacteria bacterium
CGACAATGGCGCGATAGCTGTAGTCATCTCCAAAAATCCCGAGACTTGGCAGGGGATAGCTCCAGCCATCGATGAACCGGTTCCTGCCCAGCATGTCCAGCAGTTCGGCCTTGGCGTCAGCTATGCCCAGATCAACCTGGGCCCACTGATCCGGAGAGAGGGTTGGCAGGGCCCTGGCACCGACCTGCACCGTCCAGGCCAGATGCGCCCTGTCCCGGGGCAAGGGTGGATCCGAGGCCATCAGCGAGGCCGCAGCCCCCAGAACTTCGGCTGCCCTGGCGTTGCGCCTGGCATAGGTCGGGGCCGGATCACACCTGGGCGCCTGCAGCTTCAGGCCGTCCTGCACCGCTGCGGCCGCGGCCAGGTCTGCGGCGCCATCAACCGTGGTCCTGGCCAGCAACCAGCCATGGGGGGTCGTCATGCGGATGACGTGGGGCCCCTTCTCCCGGCTGTCAGGACTGACCAGCCTGAACACCCCACCCCCTTGCCCGATGGTGCGGGGGCTCAGCACAGCGTCGGCGTCGGTGTACATGCTCATGATGTGGATGGACTGATAGCGAGTCCCTGTCGGCGGAACCGTCAGGATTACAGGGCCCCGGGTCAGATCAATCCAGGCCGAAGAATACAGGGTGTCGTTGTTGGGCGCCGTGACGCCGCGATCCTGCCAGGTGGACAGGGTGCGCTTGTGGGCCAGGGTGTTCGGCGCCCCGCCCTGGCTGCGGGTATTGGCCATCTCGATCAGCGGCAGGGCGAAGATCCAGGCCTGTCGGGCTGCAGCCCTGTAGTCGCCTTCAGCGGCTGCGGCCCGGGCGGCAGGGCTCAGGCCAATGGCCAGAACGGCAGTCAGAAGGTCTCTGCGGTGCATGGAGTATGCCTCGGTTTTTTGTGGCGGGGGCACGCGCCCGGGGGAGGCCAGACGCGTGCTTCGCCGACAGACGGCACCACAGGGAAATCAGGCCAGAGCCTGACCTGTCTCCCTGCGGCGGCCATACAGGTCTAGCGACGAACCCGGAAGGTGAAGCCCCAGGTCTGCGGATCTCCGGGGAAACCGATGATGTAGCCGGGCGAAAGGGCCTGGGATGAAGTCAGATAGTCCTTGTCCGTCAGGTTCTTGACCCAGCCATAGACGTCCCATGACCGGTCTTCCGACCGAAGGCCGGCCCGGGCGTTGACCAGGCTGCGGCTTGGCAGGATCCCGTAGATCGAGACGGTCGCCGTTGAGTTCAGCTTGGAGCGGAAGCTGTCATCGACCCCCAGATAGAACTGGGCTTCCTTGCCGCCCAGGCTGACCGGCCGGTGATATTCAAAGCCGCCTGAGGCCGCCCATTTGGGAACCCCCGGAAGGGCGGCGCCGCTGAGATTGCAGGTGGCCGGGACCGGCAGGGGCTGTTCCGCCGTGCAGGGCGAGTTCGGGAACTTCGCATAGACAGCCTCGTCATAGGTCACGGAGGCGTAGAAGGACACGCTCTCGCTGGGCCGACCCTGGGCGGACACTTCGATGCCCTTGGAGGTGACCTCGGGTATGTTGGACAGATAGGCCTTGAGCAGGACCGGATCGATGGTCAGGGCCTGATAGTCCTCATCCTTTTCCACAAAGGCCGCGGCGTTCAGGGTCAGGCGCCGGTCGAAAAGCCGGGTCTTGATGCCGGCTTCATAGGCGTCGATGGTCTCCGGGGCGATGACCGCGCTGGCGCCATTGGGCAGGGAATTCAGGTTGAGCCCGCTGGAGCGATTGCCCCGGGAATAGCTGACATAGGTCATGATGTCGGAATTGACGTCATAGGTCAGGTTCAGGTGCCCGCCCCAGGCGTCCTTCTTCGACCGGGCGACAAAGCCGCCGGCAGGGGCGAAGCCCGCGCGGATGGCCGCAAAGGCCGCCAGCGGACCGGCCAAGGGCAGGCCGCCAGTCACGACGGCATTATACGACCCCTTCTTGGTGTCAGAGGTATATCGTAGGCCCCCGGTCAGGCTCACCTTGGGGCTGACATTCCAGGTCGCCTGGCCAAAGGCGGCATAGCTGTCGGTCTTGTAGGCGTTGTTATTGCTCTGGGTGACCCCATTGAGGATCAGGGCAGGCAGGAGCGGGCTGACCAGGACCGGAATGGCGGCCGCGCCATACTGGGTCGTGCCATAAGCCTCCAGCTTTTCACGGAAGAAGTAGAGGCCGCCCACATAGTCCACGGTGTTCTCGCCTGTGGAGGCGATGCGCAGTTCCTGGGTGAACTGGTTCTGCCGGTCGATGACCTGGGATTTCTTGAAATCATCCAGTCGGGACTGGATCAGGTCGCTGGCCGGCGACCAGTTCCAGTACCGCCAGGCGGTGATCGAGGTCAGGACCGCGCCGGGCAGGTCCCAGTCAGCCTCGACCGAAACCCCGCCGCTCTCCTGATTGGCCTTCACCGGGGCGTCGACATCCACCTGGCCGACAACTGGGGTATAACCGAACCGGGCGGCGATGGCCGGGAAGCTGACGCCGGTGGGCGGGTTCCACAGGCCGCTGATCTCGGCCGAGCAGCAGTGCATCTGCTGGCGGTTGTAGTCCGCGATCACCCGGACCTTGAAGTCATCGGTCGGCGTGAAGAGCATCTGACCACGGGCGGTCACATTGTTGTAGTCATTGATCTTCTTGCCGTCGAAGAGGTTGGTCTGGAACCCTTCCCGGTCGGTGTAGGAGAAGGAAAAACGCCCCGCCAGTCGGTCGGCGATGATCGGGCCGGTCACCGAGCCCTTGGCCTGGACATAGCCGTAATTGCCAGCGCTCACTTCACCGGCGGCGCCGAAATTGAAGGACGGGCTGGCCGTGGTCACCAGGACGGCGCCAGCCGTCGTGTTCTTGCCATAGAGGGTGCCCTGGGGTCCGCTCAGGGTCTCAACCCGCTCCAGATCGATCAGATCGAAGGTCGCTGCAGCCGGACGGTTGTAATAGACGCCGTCCACATAGAAGCCGACGCCGGGATCCAGGCCGTCATTGGCCAGGCCCACATTATTGCCCAGGCCGCGGATGTTGATCTGCGAATTGCGGGCATTGACCGTCTGGAACTGGACGCTGGGCACCATCTGCGAGATCTGGCCGATCCCCACCGTATTGCTGGCCGCAAGCTGCTCGCCGCTGATGGCGGTCACGGCCGCCGGCACATTCTGGGCATTTTCTTCCCGGTGACGGGCGGTCACCACCACCTCCTGCACCGTGGCCGTCTCAGCGGCGAAGGCGGGTACGGCCAGCATCGGCACACCGGTGGCCCCGGCCAGAAGCAGGGTGGTCAGGCGCAGGCCGGACATGGTCCTTGAAGTGGTCATGAAGTGTCTTCCCCTCTTGTCGAGCCGATCATCAGAACGCGCCTCGATTCTACATTTGAGTGTCAAATTTCACCGCAGCGTCGCGACGTGTCAAGACATTCTACAAATGAGTGTCAGAGTGATTGCGGCCTAGATCGAACGCAGGCCGAGGCTGAGCACCTCCACGACTTCGGCGACGACCCGCGGCCGTTGGGCGTCGCCGACCTCGACGAAGCCACGGGACAACCAGTTCATGGAATTCCACCAGATGTTTGGCGGACCTATCAGGCTGAGCTCGCCGAAGGTGCGCATCTGTCCGGACGCCTGCAGACGGGAGATAAGAGTCTGACGGACCTCGTTTTGCTTCAAGATAAGCTCACGGATTTCGTCGGAATAGGATCCTGCGAGGCCTCCAATTCCGTTCACGGCCCTGGCCGGTTCAACATCCTTGCGGAGTTGTGCGGAGGCTTGACCTCGCTGCCAACGGACCAGCACCTCGGGTGTCGGCTTCAGCTGATCCAGGTCCCTGAGAGCTTCACCGAAGACATAATGGAAAATCCGGGCCGTGCGTCGGACGCAAGCCATGGTCAGGGCCAGTTTGTCGCCCACGTGCTGATAGAGCGTGCGCTTGGTCGCGCCGACCGCCGAGGCGATCTCATCCAGGGAGGTGGAATCCACGCCCTTGCGGTTGATGAGCCCCGAAGCCGCAATGAGGATCGCCTCTCGCCGGGCCTCGGCCAGCCCCTTCCTGTCGAAGGCCGCAACCTTGGGGAGCGCGACAGGTGTCAGATCGATTGGCGGTGGATCCATCAACAGCGAACGGTCGCTGAGCCAGCCATCGGCGAGCATGTCCTGGGCAAGCGCGATCAGTAGTCGCCTGTCGCCCATGGCAGGACCCTGTGCCAGAATTGCCCAGGCCGAGTTCGTCGGAATGGACATGATGATGCTCATGATCGTCCGGGCGGCGACAACGACGTCGCAGGGCCGGATTTCACCCCTTGCCTGTCCATCGGCCAGCACGTTGCCAAGGCGGCCCACAATCCGTTCGAAGTGACCCAGGACAGACTCCCGGTCCTCTGGCCGCAGAAGTCCAAGCTCTCCCAGGACGCTCACGTCCGGTGCCTCAGGATCGAGCGCCTGTGCAACAAAATCCTGGACAATGGCTATGGCGTCGGTGTGCCCTGTCTGCGCAGCTGTCAGACTCTGATCCAGGAGTTCGCAGGTCCGGAGATACACCTGAAAGATCAGATCCTCGCGCCCCTTCACATAGTAATAGAGCGCAGCACGGGAGAGCCCGAGACGCTCTGCCAGGTCCGACAGGGGTTTGGACGACACGCCCCGCGTATTGAACATCCGCGCGGCCTCATCGAGGATCTGGATGTGACGCGGCCGGTCCGCTGAGCCGGGTGCCAGTTGCGCAGCTTCCATTACCGTCCTACCGACTGTATCGACGGCGCAGCATTACCGCCCGCAGCCCAATTCTACAAACAGGATCACTTTGGCACCAGACTGTCAAAGTCAGGCCGCCCGTTGCAGTTCCTGCTTCACGCGTTCGGCAAGGGTCTTGATGTCGATGGGCTTGGCCAGGAAGGAGATATTGGCCTCCCCTTCCAGCAGGTTCGAGAACTCAGCCTGAAACAGCAGCTTTGCCAGCGCCTGAATCTTGTGATCCATGTTGTTCGACTTCAGCGAAGCCTCAAGCTTCTCGATCGCCG
>CAIYSH010000096.1 GCA_903928755.1 uncultured Alphaproteobacteria bacterium
CGAGCAAATCGTGACCACCTTGCCCAAGGCCAAGGAACTGCGTCCGGTCGTCGAAAAGCTGGTGACCCTCGCCAAGCGCGGCAGCCTGCATGCCCGCCGTCAGGCGATCAGCCAGGTGCGTGATGTCGAACAGGTCGGCAAGCTTTTTGCGACCCTCGGCCCGCGTTACAAGGACCGGCTGGGTGGATATACCCGTGTCCTGAAGGCGGGCTTCCGCCACGGCGACAATGCGGCCATGGCTGTGATCGAGTTCGTCGATCGTGATCCGTCGGAAAAGGGCAAGGACTCCGGTCCGGTCCAGGTCGCGAGCTTCGGCGACGAATAGACCCGGATGATCCCACGGATCTTCCCGCAAGGCCCCGGATGGTGACATCCGGGGTTTTTGCGTTTGGGGCGTAGGCAGGCGTCATGATTTCCGGTTAGGAAAAGGCATGCGCAAAATCGTCCTTCTGATCGCCGCCCTCTTTGCCCTCGCGACCGGGCCGGCCCTGGCTCGCCCCCTCACAGTCCTGATCTCGATCGACGGGTTCCGGGCGGACTATCTGGGGCGGGGCGTAACGCCGAACATGTCCGCCATGGCGGCAGGCGGTGCATCGGCGGCCATGCGGCCGTCATTTCCCTCCAAGACCTTTCCCAATCACTATGCCCTGATCACAGGTCTGCGGCCGGATCGTAACGGGATTGTCGAGAACAGCATGGAAGACCCCGCCATTCCCGGGGTTTCGTTCAAGATGTCGAACCACGACGCTGTGGTCGATCGCCGCTGGTGGGATCAGGGTGAACCGCTCTGGGTGACCGCAGAGAAGGCGGGTATCCGGTCGGCGACCATGTTCTGGCCCGGATCGGAGGCGCCGGTGCATGGGGTGAGGCCAAGCCTGTGGCTGCCCTTTGACCAGTCCCGGAGCGCCGAGGCGAGGGTGGATCAGGTGCTGAGCTGGGCGGATCTGCCCTTGGATCAGAGGCCGCAGTTCATCACCCTCTATTTCGATGATGTGGACACCATGGGACACACCTATGGTCCCGAGTCCACAGAGGTAAATGTTGCTGCCACAAGGGTGGATGCGGCGATCGGGCGACTGGAAACCGGGCTCCGGGCCCGTGGGCTGGAGGCCAATATCGTCGTGGTTGCAGACCACGGCATGGCCGCCATTTCAGAGGATCGTCAACTCTTCATCGAAGACCACGTGGCGGCTGGAACCTTCCGCACCCTTGGCACCGGTGCCTTCATGACCATCGTCCCGCTTCCGGGCCAGGAAGAGATCGTGGACAAGGCGCTGGTCGGGTCGCACGAACACCTGACCTGCTGGCGGCGGGGCCAGTTCCCGGCCCGGTTCCACTATGGCCACAATCCGCGGGTGGCTCCGATTTTCTGCCTGCCGCAGACCGGGTGGACCGTCTACAGCCGCGCCCGCAAGCCGAATGGTGGTGAGAAGGGCACGCATGGCTTTGATCCGGCGGCCCCGGAAATGGCAGCTGTTTTCGTGGCAAGCGGCCCGGCCTTCCGGGCGGGCGTCCGGCTCCGGACCTTCGACAATGTGGATGTCTATCCCCTGGTCGCGCGACTGGCCGGGATAGAGGCACAGCCGGGTGATGGCCACCTCCACCCCTTGCGTGGGGCCCTGAAGCCGAAGGACCGCTCGGGAAGTTCTCTGGGTCAGGCTCACTAGGGGATTTGGCCAAGGCTCGGCCCTGCTGTAAGGAAGCGCCATGACCCAGACCCCGGAAACTGGACGCCGCAGGACGGCAGCCTTTGGCTTCATCTTTGCCTGCGCGCTGATGAATTCGATTTCGTTCGGGATCATGATCCCGGTCCTGCCCCAACTGATGAAACACTTCTCAGGCGGCGATACCGCGACGGCCTCCCAGTGGAACGCGTTGTTCGGTTCCGTCTGGGGACTGATGCAGCTGTTCTGCGGGCCGATCCTGGGCATGCTGTCTGACAGGATCGGGCGCAGGCCCGTCCTGCTGATTTCCTTCCTCGGCCTGGCCATTGATTTCCTGTTCATGGCCTTCGCCCCCAGCCTGGCCTGGCTGTTTGTGGGTCGGATCGTCAACGGGATGACCTCGGCCAGCTTCTCGACCGCCAATGCCTATGTGGCCGATGTGACGGCACCGGAAGACAGGGCGAAGACTTTCGGATTCATGGGGTCTGCCTTCGGCTTCGGCTTCCTGGTGGGGCCCGCCCTCGGGGGTTTCCTGGCCGGGCCGGCCATGACGCCGATCTTCGGTGACTTCGCCCTGCGCATCCCCTTCCTGGTGGCCGCGGCCATGAC
>CAIYSH010000097.1 GCA_903928755.1 uncultured Alphaproteobacteria bacterium
CCTGATCGATGCCCGCCGGGCTGCGGCCATGTTCCGCAAGACCGGAACGCCGATCCTGGGCGTTATCGAAAACATGGCCTATTATGCTGACCCGGCGACAGGCACCCGGATCCACATTTTCGGGGAGGGCGGGGCCAAGGCCGAGGCCGTCCGGCTGGGGGTGCCGCTGCTGGCGGAAGTCCCCCTGGACATTGCCTTGCGACAGGCCTGTGACGACGGAAAACCTGTGGTCGCGGTCACGCCGGAAAGCCAGTCAGCCAGGGCCTTCATCGCAATGGCGAGGGCCCTGGCCTGACGCGGCCATGGTCTAGCCTTCTGCAGCGTCCCGGGCGTCGAGGGCGGCGCGGATTTCGGAATGCCGCGCCTCGTCCAGCTGATAGCCGAAGAACATGCCCGCCCCGACCAGCACGAAAATGACCGGCGCGAACAGGTAGCAGAGTTGCAGTCCCTGCAGGGCAAAGGCATCATTCACCGGCTTCTTCGGGTCGAACTTGAAGATGAACTGCAGGATCGGGAAGACCAGCAGGACATTGATCGACGCCCCCAGCTTCTGGGTGGTGGTGACCATGGCATAGAGCACGCCCGCCCGCTCCCGGCCCTGTTCCAGCTGCATTTCATCGGCATAGTCGGCGACCATCGAGCGGATCAGCAGGATGAAGGCGCTGACGCAGAAACCGACAAACAGCATGCCGATGGCCGTGGGCCAGAACATTTCCCGTGGCGTGGCCATAAGCGATGTCTGCGAAATCGCATAGGCGACGGAAGCGACCTGAATGGCCCTGTGCTTGCTGATCCGACGGGCGATCATCGGCCATGCGAATCCACCGGCCAGGGCTGCGCCGATGTAGAAGATCAGCAGGAAGCCGATTTCTGCCCGGTCGAAACCTTTGATCTGGCCAAAGAAGAAGGCATAGAGCGGCCCGGTAACACCCGGACCGAGGGTATAGGCGAGATCTGCCAGAATGAGCCTGGCCATGGTCGGCCGACGCATCATGTTCACATAGTCCATGAAGCCGAACTTCTGGTGTGAGGCGATGGGCTTGGGCCGTTCCGGTGTGAACAGCAGCATCAGGGTCGCGCCGATTGGCAGGCCCCAGACAATGATCAGGCTGATGGCGTGAAAGCTCTTCGGGTCGCCCAGGGTCAGCTTGTGGCCGGTCAGTATGGGCAGGAGCAGCAGGCTTACCGACCCGATCGGGGCCAGGGCGGTCATCCAGCCATAGATGCGCGACCTGTCATGATAATTCGCCGCAAGGGCCGCTCCCCACGAGGCATGGCCAAGTGTGAGGATGGAAAGGCCGATCCAGAGGACCATGTACCAGGTGCCAAGATAGACCACCCCCGAGCCAAGCGGCGGATTCAGCAACATGTAGGCACCAATCATGGTGATCGGCACACCCAGTACATACCAGGGCCGGAACCGGCCCCAGCGGGTGTGCGTCCTGTCCATGATCCAGCCCAGGATCGGATCAAAGGTCAGGTCCACAAGGCGGACGACCGTTGTGGTCAGGCTGAAGGCCACAAGGCTGATACCGATGAAACCGGTGTAGAAGGGTGGCAGATAGGTGCCGGAGGCCAGGCCAAGGGCCGAGACCGGAATACCCGCGCAGGCGAAAGCGAAGAGGGCAAGTGTCGTCAGGCGTTTTGACGCCGCAGGCGCTGGAGAGCTCAAGGGTCGTTTCCTCAAAATGTATAGGTGGCCCTCTGACGGAGCCGTTATCTGATCAACAGACCTTGGCTGGCTGCGGGGTGCAACCTATTTTTTGCAATGCGGCTGCGGACCTTGCGGTAATGGCAAGCCTTGACGACCGAAACGGCCGGTCCCACAACGCCGCCGCAATTCCAGCCCCAATTCATCAGGAGATTTCCCATGGCTGACATTCGTTTCGACGGCAAAGTCGCAATCGTCACTGGCGCCGGTGGTGGCCTGGGACGTCAGCATGCCCTGGAACTCGCGCGGCGTGGTGCGCGGGTGGTGGTCAATGATCTGGGTGGATCCATGGACGGTTCAGGCGGAAATTCTGCGGCAGCTGAGGCCGTGGTCGCAGAGATCAAGGCGCTTGGTGGCGAGGCCATCGCCAATGGCTCGTCCGTCGCAGACGACGCCGGCGTCGCCCTGATGGTCAAGCAGGCCATGGACACCTGGGGCCGCATCGACATCCTGGTGGCCAATGCCGGTATCCTGAGGGACAAGTCGTTCTCCAAGATGGAAATCGCCGACTTCGAACTGGTGATGAATGTCCACCTGATGGGCACGGTGAAGCCGACCAAGGCTGTCTGGGAGATCATGAAGGCCCAGAATTATGGCCGCATCATCGTCACCACCTCATCATCGGGTCTTTATGGCAATTTCGGCCAGTCCAACTATGGCGCAGCCAAGATGGCCCTGATCGGCTTCATGAACACCATCAAGCTCGAAGGTCAGAAGAACAATATCCACATCAACGCCATCAGTCCTGTGGCGGCGACCCGCATGACCGAAAACCTCATGCCCCCTGAAGTGCTTGCAAAGCTGAACCCGGAATATGTGACGCCCGGCGTGGTCTTCCTGGCCAGCGAAGAGGCACCTACCGGTGCAATCCTGACAGCGGGCGGCGGCAGTTTCGCACTGAGCCGGATCTATGAGACCGAAGGCGTCTATCTGGGCGAGGGCGGACTTTCCGTGGAAGAAGTCCGCGATAACTGGGCCCGGATCACCGACACAACTGGTCAGGCCGCCTATTTCAACGGCGGGGAACAGGGCGGGAAGTTCTTCCGCAAGATGGCTGGGGGCTAAGGTCTGCCTCACGCTTGAGCTGGCGGGCGCGGTGAAAAGCGCCCGCCTTTCGGGTTTGTTACAAATCTCTGCTTGCGCCGGGTCGGGGGATTGCGCCTAACCTAGGGGATTGCTGCGTCCTGTCAGAGACGCCTGACGCTTGGGGAGATTGTATTTTGTCAGTCGGCACGACGGCGGATCGCCAGAAACAGCTTTCACTGGCCGCCATTCTTGCGTTTGCAGGCACCAGCCTGCCGGTTTCGGCGCTGGCCATCGCCATTTCGGTTCAGTTGCCGCCCTATTTCGCGGGGCATCTGGGAATCAGTCTTGCGGTTGTCGGCTCCGCCTTTGCGATTGTCCGGCTGATCGACATTCCCCTCGATCCCTTTATCGGCCTGGCCATGGACCGCACCCGCACGCCGATCGGGCGTTACAGGGCCTGGATGCTGGCCGGTGCGCCGATCCTGATGTTCGGTCTCTTCATGCTGTTCCACGCCCCGGTTGGTGCGACCATCATCTACCTGATCACCTGGTTGCTGATCATGTATCTGGGTCTCTCCATCCTGACCCTGTCCCATTCGGCCTGGGCCGCCAACCTCGCCACCAGCTATCAGGAGAGATCCCGTATTTTCGGCGTTCTGGCCGCTGTCGGCGTCTGTGGTGCCTTGATGGCCCTGATCATTCCCATTGTCTGGTCGCGAATGGGCAAGTCCAACGCTGAGGGCGTCATGGCCATGGGCTGGGCGATCATCGGCCTCATTCCCTTTGCTGTCGGGACCGTGATCCTGAGCACGCGGGAAAAGATTACCCGTGACCATGCTGATGGCCATTTCAAACTTTCAGACTACGCCGCCCTTCTGGCCCGCGGAAACGTCCTGCGCATTCTGCTGGCCGACCTTTGCGTCACCCTGGGGCCAGGCTGGATGGCAGCCATCTATATCTTTTTCTTCACATCCTCCCGCGGCTTCACCGTCCAGGCGGCCAATGGCCTGCTCGCCATATATATTTTGACGGGGTTTGTCGGTGCGCCGGCTACGGCGTGGCTGGCCAACCGGAGCGCCTGGCGCGCGGCGCGACC
>CAIYSH010000098.1 GCA_903928755.1 uncultured Alphaproteobacteria bacterium
GCGACCTGATGGTGGGCAACAGTCCGCCTGGCGCATGGGACACCAGCAGCAGGATTCCGCTGGGGGGCGGTTCCTCCAGGGTCTTGAGCACGGCATTGGCGGCATTCATGTTGAGATCGTCTGCCGCATCAAGGATGGCCACCCGGTGAGGGGCCGTGGCCGGCGACTTCGAGAAGAATTCCGACAGCTTGCGGGCTTCATCTACAGGGATCACCCGTCGCGGTTTTCCGTCCTCACCCACCCGCTCCAGTACCAGCAGGTCGGGATGTGCCCTGGCCATGATCTGTCGTGAGACGGGATGACCCGGATCGGCCCCGAGAATGCCGTGGGATGGATCATGAGGTGCCCCCAGCAGGCGACGGGCTGCACGGAAGGCAAAGGTTGCCTTTCCCACCCCTTCCGATCCGGTCAGCAGCCAGGCGTGATGCAGCCGTCCGCGGGCCCTGGCATCCTCGAAGGCCAGTTCGGCGTTGTCATGACCCATGAAGTCAAAAACGTCCCGGGGATGGGGGATGTCCTCAGCCATTCAGCCGGGCCTGAATGGCAGACCAGACCTGGGCCTCCACCTCATCCAGGGTGCCGTCAGCGGCGATCACGGCACAGCGCGCCGGTTCTCTTGCGGCGATATCAAGGAAGGCCTGACGGAGGCGGACATGGAAGGCCTCGCCCTTGGATTCGAACCGCATCTCGGCCCCGGCCCGATCGACAGCCCGGGCCAGCCCTGTCCTCGGGTCCAGATCGAGGATAAGGGTCAGGTCTGGTCGAACATCTTCCAGCACATGGGTCTCAAGGTCAGCAATAAAGGCCGGATCAACCCCGCCCGCCGCGCCCTGATAGGCCCGGGTCGAGTCGGCATAGCGATCGCACACCACCCACCTGCCCGCGGCCAGGGCGGGCGCGATGACCCGTTCGATATGGTCCCGCCGCGAGGCATACATCAGCAGGGTTTCTGTCACCGGGCTCCAACGGTCTGCGGCACCCCGCAGGACCAGATCCCGGATGGACTCAGCGCCCGGGGAACCGCCCGGTTCGCGGGTGGCGACCACATCGAGGCCCCGGTCGGTCAGGCTCGCAACAAGGCGCCTGATCTGGGTAGATTTCCCGACCCCTTCCCCGCCTTCGAGGGTGATGAACTTTCCGCGTTGCACGATCCGCAAATTGGCCGGTTTGCCCGGAAAGTCCAGCCGGTCTTGTCAATGGGGACCCTGGATCCAGGCTTCGGGATAGCCCAGGGCCGCGACCTTTTCGCGGATCACGCTGGCGGCAGAGGCCTCGTCGCCGCCGGAAACCAGCACACGATAGAGGGTGGTGCCATTGATCTTGACCGGCTCGACGGTCGCTTCAGCGGTTTCGCCCAGAAGGGCGGCGATCCGCGCCGCCTTTTCCGCGTCGGCAAAGGCGCCAGCCTGTATCCGATAGCCAAGGTTCACGACCGGGGCGACGACGTCTGGCGTGTCGACGCCCGACGGCCCCGCTGATCCCGGCAGGTTGCTTGAAGGTGATGCAACCGTTCCCGGATTCTGGGGTGCTGACGGAAGCGTCGAGGTCAGGGCTGCGGGTGCCACAGTCGGCAGAGCGGCCGGAAGGGCCGCAGGCAGGGCCGCCGACGCGACCGCAATCGGCACAGCGACAGCGGCTGCCCCGGCAAGGGCCGATGCTGATGACGCCGCCAGCTGCAGTCCGTTTCCGGACAGATCATGGGGTGCCTTTGCCGCCGTCTCTCCCAGGTCTGCAGGTCCCACATACCGGACCCGCACATTGGCCAGACCCTTGCCGTCATAGCCCAGCTCATGGGCCGCCGCATGGGAAAGGTCGATCAGCCGTCCGCCCACATAGGGGCCCCGGTCATTGACGCGAACCTGCAGGGTCTTGCCATTGTCCAGATTGGTTACCTCGACCATCGACGGCAGGGGCAGGGTCGGATGCGCAGCCGAAATGGCGTTCATGTCGAAAATTTCGCCATTGGCCGTGGCCTTCTGGTGGAACTCGTCGCCATACCAGGACGCGGTGCCCGTCTGGTCATAGTCAGGCTGCTCCTTGGGCACATACCAGACCCCGGCCACCTGATAGGGCTCGCCGACCTTGTAATGGCCGCCGGCGCCGCTGGGCAGTCCGGCATGGTCCAGCTCCGGCTTCCATACGGCATATTTCGGCTGCACAGTGGCACACGCGCTCATCGACGCCCCCAGCAACAGCACAAGGGCCAGGCTGCGGGGGCCGGTTTCGGGCCGATTAAGGCTGGCAGGCATATGCTCGCTCCAGTTGAATTCCACTGGAAATGATGCCCCAAGAGGTTTGCTCTAGGGTTAATTTCAGGAGCTAAAGACGTTAAGCATACGCCCCCCTTCCCCGTCGCCCCAAACCCCTGCTATAGCCGCCGTCCCGGACGGGTGGCCGAGTGGTTTAAGGCAGCGGTCTTGAAAACCGCCGTA
>CAIYSH010000099.1 GCA_903928755.1 uncultured Alphaproteobacteria bacterium
AGACGCAGCGCACGCCGGGGCGCAATCATCAGGCTTACTTCTTGCAATACAGCCACCCCAAGGGGCCGGTAGTTTTCGAGTTTAGGATGGGCCGGAGAGACGTCTGCCAGCATGAACGCCTATGACGAACTCCTCAATGAGGGTCGGTTCATGGGAATTCTGGACTCCAGCATGGATGACAAGCTTCAGAAGGAAGAACTTGTCGGGCGTATGGGCGAGCGGATGAAGTCCAACTTCTTCCTCATCGACAGCAACCATGACGGGGCTATCAGCCAGGTTGAGCTGGACAAGGTCATGGCGATGATGCGCGGTCGCGGTCGCGGCGGCCCTGCAGGCGGTGGACCGCCCGCTCCGCCTCCGCCACCTCCGGCAACCCCATCGGCAGCTTCCCCTGCCGCGACCCACTAGCAGGAGCGGGGCGCGGTCCATCATGGCGCGCGCCCTGACCCTGCTGCCGGCATTGCTGCTCGGCTTTTTCCTGACGGCTGGTGACGCCCGGGCCGATCTGGGTCGACTGGAGACGGGAAACACCGCGCCCGATTTCTCGGCCATGGGCTCAGATGGACGCGTCCACGCCCTGTCGGATTTTATTGGCAGGACTGTGGTCCTTGAGTGGACCAGTCCGGTCTGTCCCTATACCGAACTTAAATATCGGCGGGGCCTTATGCCGGCGATACAGAAACGCGCCCTTGCCGCGGGCGCTGTCTGGCTGGCCATCAACACATCTCCGCCCGGGCGGGCAGGCCATCTGAGCCCTGACGCGGCACGGGCCCGACTGCTCGCAACTGGCTCCCGGGTCACAGGCCTGCTGATGGACGAGACCACTGCCATTGCCAGGGCCTATGGTGTCCGAACCACGCCGACCCTCTTCGTAATCGGCAAGGACGGGCGGCTGGCCTATCAGGGGGCCGTGGATGCCGATCCACAGAAGACCCTTGATGACGGCCGTGACCATGTGACAGCAGCCCTTCGCGATCTTGCCAGGGGCCAGAGGGTGAAACTGTCGCAGACACGCGCCTACGGCTGTGCGGTGGAATACTGAGGTCCTTACATGAAAACGGCCCGAGGCGTGTGCCACGGGCCGCTCTCCTGAATCCCGGATCGGATCTTAGCCGAACTGGTTCATCGTATTGTGTGCGCCGCCAGCCTTCAGGGCCGCTTCGCCAGCGAAGTATTCCTTGTGGTCGTCGCCGATGTCCGAGCCGGACATGTTCTGGTGCTTCACGCAGGCGATGCCCTGCCGGATTTCCTGACGCTGGACGCCCAGCACGTAGCCGAGCATGCCCTGGGTTCCAAAATATTCCTTGGCCAGGTTGTCCGTGGACAGGGCCGCCGTGTGATAGGTCGGCAGGGTGATCAGGTGGTGGAAGATGCCGGCTCGCTTGGCACCGTCGGCCTGGAAGGTGCGGATGCGCTCGTCGGCCTCATCGCCCAGTTCGGTGCCGTCATAGTCGACACTCATCAGCTTGTCGCGGTCATAGGCCGAGACATCCTTGCCAGCGGCCTTGTAGGCGTCGAACACCTGCTGGCGGAAGTTCAGGGTCCAGTTGAAGGACGGCGAGTTGTTGTAGACCAGCTTGGCATTGGGGATCACTTCGCGGACCTTGTCCATCATGCTGGCGATCTGCTCGACATGGGGCTTTTCGGTTTCGATCCACAGCAGGTCAGCGCCGTTCTGCAACGACGTGATGGAGTCCAGGACGCAGCGGTCAGCGCCCGTGCCTTCACGGAACTGGAAGAGATTGGACGGCAGGCGCTTCGGACGCAGCATCTTGCCGCCACGGTTGATGATCACGTCGCCATTGCGGGCGTTTTCCGGGGTGATCTCTTCACAGTCCAGGAAGCTGTTGTACTGGTCGCCCAGGTCGCCCGGCTCATGGCTGACGGCAATCTGCTTGGTCAGGCCGGCACCCAGGGAGTCGGTGCGGGTGACGATGATGCCGTCTTCTACGCCCAGTTCGAGGAAGGCATAGCGGCAAGCCCGGACCTTCTGCAGGAAGTCCTCGTGCGGAACCGTGACCTTGCCATCCTGGTGGCCACACTGCTTTTCGTCAGACACCTGGTTTTCGATCTGCAGGGCGCAGGCCCCGGCTTCGATCATCTTCTTGGCCAGCAGATAGGTCGCCTCGGCATTGCCGAAGCCGGCGTCGATATCGGCGATGATCGGAACCACGTGGGTCTGATAGTTGTCAACGGCCGCCAGCAGGGCCTTTTCCTTGGCCGTGTCGCCAGCAGTGCGGGCGGCGTCGATCTCGCGGAACATGCCGCCCAGTTCGCGGGCGTCAGCCTGGCGCAGGAAGGTATAGAGTTCTTCGATCAGGGCCGGGACCGAGGTCTTTTCGTGCATGGACTGGTCGGGCAGGGGGCCGAAGTCTGAACGCAGGGCGGCGACCATCCAGCCGGACAGGTAAAGGTAGCGGCGGTCGGTATTGCCGAAGTGCTTCTTGATGGAGATCATCTTCTGCTGGCCGATGAAGCCGTGCCAGCAGCCCAGGGACTGGGAGTACTGTGAGGAGTCGGCGTCATAGGCCGCCATGTCCTTGCGCATGATCGCTGCCGTGTAACGGGCAATGTCGAGGCCGCTTGTGAAGCGGTTCTGCAGACGCATGCGCGCCACGGACTCGGCATTGATGCCGTCCCAGGTTCCGCCCTTGGTGCTGATCAGCTGGCCGACCTGGGTGATGTGGTCTTGGTAAGACATGGAGCGCGTCCTCGAAACGACGATGAAATCTGGACGCCGCCCTACAGGCCGGCACGCTGTGTGTGGAGTCGGCGCGAGGTTTATATGTAACACTTTACAGAAATTTGGTGTAATCATGTAAGGATTAGACAAAAGGGTGATCGCTATCGTGTCCGCTGATCGTCGTCTCTATGTGGGGCCCAGTCTGCGTCGTTTGCGCCGGGATCATGGCCTGACCCAGGCGGACATGGCTGCAGACCTTGAGGTGTCAGCCTCATATATTGCCCTGCTCGAGCGCAATCATAGGCCATTGAGCGCCGAAATGCTGCTGAGGCTGGCCCAGACCTACAAGCTCGACATGTCGGCCCTGGCGGGACGGGATGGCTCGGATCATACGGCGCGTCTGCAGGGGGTGCTGAAGGATCCGATGTTTGCAGACATCGACCTGCAGCCCCTGGAAACCGCAGATGCCGCTACCAATTTCCCCGGGATCACCGATGCCTTCCTGCGGCTCTATACGGCCTACAGGGAAGAACAGCTGGCGCTCGCAGATCGGGGCGCGGAGGTATCGGCCTCCGGTGACGGCATGGAGGATCCCTCAGATCCGGTCGCCGAGGCCCGTCGTTTCCTGGCCGCAAGGCGCAACAGCTTTCCAACCCTCGATGAAGCGGCCGAGCGCCTGGCCGACTCGGTCAGTCGCCACGACAGCCTGTCGGGCTACCTCCAGGCCCGGCATAGTCTGAAGGTTCGCCGTCTGCCGTCCAGCGTCATGGTGGGATCGGTCCGGAGGCTGGATCGTCATCGCCGGGAAATCCTGTTGGCAGACTCCCTTGATACGGCCAGTCAGACGTTTCAGCTTGCCCTGCAGCTGGCCTATCTCGAGCTCAGGCCGGAGATCGACCTGGCGCTTGGAAAAACCCGCTTTGACACCGAGGGCGGGGAGCGGCTGACCCGTCGTGCCCTGGCCAGTTATGCCGCCGCAGCCATTCTGATGCCCTATTCCGCCTTTGCGCGGGCGGTGGAGGCCAGGCGCTATGATGTTGAGGCCCTGGGTCGCCAGTTCGGTGCCAGCTTCGAGCAGACGGCGCACCGCATGACGACCCTGCAGAAGCCCGGTCAGGAACGCGTGCCTTTCTTCTTCATCCGGGTCGACCCGGCGGGCAATGTCTCCAAACGACTGGACGGTGCCGGGTTTCCCTTTGCCCGTCATGGCGGCGGCTGTCCCCTCTGGACAGTGCATCAGGCCTTCCGGACGCCGCGCCAGATCGTGACCCAGTGGCTGGAGCTTCCCGACGGCCAGAAGTTCTTTTCCATTGCCCGGACCGTGACGGCCGGTGGTGGCGGCTTTGACACCCAGAGTGTCGAGCGCGCCATTGCCCTGGGATGCGCGGCAGAGCACGCTGGAAAATTGATCTACACCCAGGATCGCGCGGGTTTCGGCCCGGAAGCTGCGACGCCGATCGGGGTGACCTGTCGACTTTGTCACCGTACGGAATGCACGGCCCGCTCAGCGCCCCCCATTGGTCGACAGATCCTGCCAGATGACATCCGGCGCACGTCAGAACCCTTTGGTTTCTCGGATGCCTGATTGACAGGCGGATTCGGACGCCATGAGAAAAGGCTTCAAATTCTCTCGCTTCCATGTCTAAAGCGCCGCCTATTGCGACCCGGCACCGGGGCGCGGGACCGTTTCAGGAACAAGCAGAGACGTCACATGGACATCAGCAATTCGCTTTCGGTTGACGACACCCTGCACTCCTTCGTCGAGGAGGAATTGCTGAGGGACAGCGGTATTTCAGCTGACAGTTTCTGGGCGGCGCTCGAGGCCCTCCTTGGTGATTTCACGCCCCGCAATGTGCAGATGCTGGCGCGTCGTGATGACCTTCAGGTCCAGATCGATGCCTGGTGGAAGGCCCGCAGGGGCAAACCGCTCGATATTGCCGAGGAAACAGACTTCCTGAAGGAAATCGGCTATTTGCTACCCGAGCCCGAGGCCTTCGAAATAGGTGTTCAGAATGTCGATCCCGAGATTGCCAGACTGGCAGGACCCCAGCTGGTCGTGCCGGTCTCCAATGGCCGCTATGCCCTGAACGCTGCCAATGCCAGATGGGGCAGCCTCTACGACGCCCTCTATGGTACGGATGCCCTGGAGCCCCCAACCGGCGGCAAGGGTTACGACCCCGCACGTGGCGCAAAGGTCATTGCCTATGCCAGGGCTCTGCTGGACCGGGTCGCGCCCCTGTCCGAAGGAACGCACGCGGACGCGGCAGGCTATCGGCTGGAGAATGGTGTCCTTTCCGTATCGCTGGTGACCGGCGGCACAACGGGCCTTGATGACCCGGCCCAGTGCATCGGTTGGCGCGGCCCTGCAGAGGCACCTCAGGGCGTGCT
>CAIYSH010000100.1 GCA_903928755.1 uncultured Alphaproteobacteria bacterium
GACGCCTATCACATCACGGCTCCAGCCGAAGATGGCGATGGTGGGTTCCGGGCCATGCGTGCGGCTCTGAAGGATGCTGGAGTCAGTCCTGCCGATGTGGACTACATAAACGCGCACGGAACTTCGACGCCGCTTGGAGACGAGATTGAGCTGGGTGCCGTTACCCGCCTTCTGGGGGATGCGGCTGCCAAGGCGACCATGAGTTCGACAAAATCTGCGACCGGGCACCTTCTAGGCGCGGCGGGGGCGATCGAAGCGGCGTTCACCTGTCTTGCGATCAGGGATCAGGTGGCCCCTCCGACCATAAATCTTGAAAATCCATCCGTCGAAACGGTGATTGACCTGGTGCCCAACAAGCCCAAGGCCATGACGATCAACATCGCCCTTTCAAACAGCTTTGGCTTTGGTGGGACCAATGCCTCCGTGGTCTTCAAGAAGGTCTCGTGACCGGCAAATCCAAGCCCAAGCCCAAGTCCCGGCGCGTCACCCGCGCCCGCAGCCTTCTGGTTGGCCTGATGAGCGGCGGCTCAGTGTTCGGCCTGATTCTGGTGCTGCTGATCATGGGGGGGCTTTGGGTTTATGGTGGACCGGGTCCCGCTGCGAGATCCGGTGATGAGACGATTGTGGAGATCAGACAGGGTGCCAGCCTTCCTGAAATCGCAGCGACCCTCAAGCGCGCCGGCACGATCGGATCGGCGTCGGTCTTCATTACTGCGGTCCAGATTACCGGCACGGCCCGGGAATTGAAGGCCGGCGAATACGCCGTGAAAAACCACGCTTCGGTTCAATCCATACTCTCCGATATCCGGTCGGGGAGTACCATTCGCCATCAGGTCACGATCCCGGAAGGCCTGACCTCTGAGGCGGTCGTGGCGAAACTCCAGACAGAACCGCTGTTGTCGGGTGTCACACCAACGCCAGCTGAAGGCAGCATATTGCCGGAAACCTATGAAATTCAGCGTGGTGAGGACCGGGCGAGGATCCTGAAGAAGATGATGGACGCCCAGGATCGTCTGATGGCGTTGCTATGGCAGAACCGGCAGGCGGATCTCCCGTTCCAGACCCCGAATGAAGCTGTGGCCCTGGCTTCCATCGTTGAAAAAGAGACGGGCAAGGCAAGCGAACGTCCGCGGGTTGCTGCGGTTTTCATCAATCGACTGCGTGCTGGCATGCGTCTGCAGAGTGACCCGACCGTGATTTACGGGATCAGTCAGGGGCGTCCTCTTGGTCGCGGATTGCTGGCATCAGAGCTTGCTGCAGATACGGCTTACAATACCTACCGGATTGATGGTCTCCCCCCGACACCGATTGCCAATCCGGGCCGGGACGCCCTGGCCGCCGTCCTTGACCCCCCAAAGACCAGCGATCTGTATTTTGTCGCCGATGGCACGGGGGGGCATGCATTTGCCTCTACCCTGGAAGATCATCAGCGCAATGTTGCGAGGTGGCGGAAGATCGAGAAAGACCGGGCCGCACGTGACCGGAAGACAGGCACGCCGTGAGCCTGTCGGGCATGACAGGATTCGGCCGGGCGGAGGGATCACTCGGCGCGTGGGCGTGGTCTGTGGAAGCACGGTCCGTGAATGGGCGTAATTTCGATCTGAGGTTTCGTGGACCTCCCGGTTTTGACAACCTGGAGCGTCAAGCCCGGGAGGCCGCCCAGGCCCGTTTTCAGCGGGGGCAACTTACGGTCGGTGTCACGGCAAAGAGGGCAGAGGCCAGCACGGCGGTCAGGGTCAATCTCGAGCAGGCGGAATATTACCTGGCCGTGAGTGCGCCATGGCTGGCGCAGGGGCGGGTCTCCATCCCCACTCTTGATGGCCTGCTTGGCCTGCGTGGTGTTCTGGATTCAGATACCGAAACGGAAACTCCGGAAGTCCTGGGAGCTGTTGAAGCGGCCATTTCGCAGTCCGTCACGCAGGCACTTGATGGCCTGCTGCGGACGCGGCAGGAAGAGGGGGCAAGTCTCGAGGGCATTCTGCTCGCGCAACTGTCAATCATGACAGGGCTGTTGGCCCAGGCCGAGAGCATGGCCAGCCAGCAACCAGAGGCCATTCAGGCGCGTTTTGCGAAGAGGATGGCAGAACTTGCCGGCAATGCTGCCGGGGTCGCAGAGCGGGTCGTCATCGAGGCTGCAGCCATGGCTGTTAAGGCCGATGTCCGCGAGGAACTGGATAGACTTGTGGGTCACGTCCAGGCGGCGCGCCTGC